>NZ_QFRV01000006.1:0-103194 GCF_004136805.1 Enterobacter cloacae complex sp. GF14B | reverse complement strand
CCAGCCGTGCAGGCTCAGCGTCGCGCCGAGGCTCTCTTCCACGCGCTGCAAATCATCAGGATGAACGCGCAGCTGCGGTTTGCCGCTGAACAGCGGCTCCTGCTGGAGTAGCCCCTGGATCTGCTTAATCAGCGCGGCGTTATCCACTATCGGCGTCTGGCCGATCACCTGACGGGCCGCCTCCAGTGCCATCTGCATCAGGCGCGCGGCAATCACGCTGTCGAGCGCATCCAGCGTGTGCTGAAACTCGCTCACCAGTTGCTGCATGCGGGCATGTAGCGGCGCCTGCTGCTGGCGCGCCTGCTCGATGCCCTGCTCTAAACCTTTCGCCAGCCCTTCCTGATAACCCTGTGCGTGCCCGGTCTGACGGCCTTCGTTCATCCCTGCATTGAAGCCCTGTTCGTGCGCCTGCATTTGCATCTGGGCCAGCAACTGGGCGCGCTGTTCCTCTTCACTCAGCTCGGGTTCGCCCGCCCCGGCGTCGCCCTCGTCGGACGACACAACGGCAGGGGTGAACTCTGCGCTGGGAGGGGAGAGGTCGTCAGGCGTCCAGCGCTTCCACGACAGTTCATCAGACATAGGTGTCGTCTCCGCTGCCAATCACCATCTCGCCGGTTTCGGCCAGTCGACGAACAATAAGCAGGATCGCTTTCTGTTCGTTTTCCACCTGAGACAGACGCACCGGGCCACGGTTGGCCAGGTCGTCGCGCAGGATATCGGCCGCACGCTGGGACATGTTGCGCAGGAACTTCTCGCGCAGCGGCTGCTCGGCGCCTTTGAGGGCGATAAGCAGCGATTCGGAGTCCACCTCCTGGAGCAGGCGCTGGATGCTGCGGTCGTCCACTTCGACCAGGTTTTCGAACAGGAACATCTCGTCGATAATTTTCTGCGCCAGCTCGCCGTCGAACTCGCGTACCGCCGTAATAACCGCCTCTTCCTGCTGCGTTTTCATCAGGTTGATGATTTCCGCTGCCGTTCTCACGCCGCCCATTTTGCTGCGCTTGAGGTTCTGGCCGTCGAGCAGGTTGTTCAGCACTTCGGTCAGCTCCGCCAGCGCGGCTGGCTGGACGCCGCCGAAGGTGGCGATACGCAGCATCACGTCGTGGCGCAGGCGCTCGTCGAACAGCGCCAGAATATCGGCCGCCTGGCCCCGTTTGAGGTGGACCAGAATGGTGGCGATAATCTGCGGGTGCTCGTCGCGAATAAGATCGGCGGCGCTTTGCGGCTCCATAAAGTTGAGCGTTTCGATCCCACTGGCGGTGTCGCGCGTTTCGAGAATATCTTCCAGCAGGCTGGCGGCGCGCTCTTCGCCCAGCGCCTTAACCAGCACGGAGCGCAGGTATTCGTTGGCGTTGACGTTGAGGGCGGCAAACTGCTCGGCTTCCTGCTCAAACTCCGCCAGCACCTCGGTCAGCTGCTTGTTAGAGATCTGGCGCACGTTGGCCATCGCCGCGCTGAGGATCTGCACTTCTCGCTGGGAGAGGTGTTTAAACACCTCCGCCGCGCGATCTTCCCCAATGGTCATCAGCAGGATGACGCTCTTATCGGTGCCTGTAAGCGTATTACTCATGTTCGTTACCCATCCAACCGCGGATGACCAGCGCGACGACGCGCGGATCGTTATCTGACATTTCGCGAATGCGCTGGCTCATCACCTCTGCGCCCATGCGCTGGTTAGCACGACGCTGCTGCATCTGTTCATCTTTGCTGAGACGAACTTCAACCGCTTCTTCCTCGTCCGGACGCGCGTTCTTCTGTTCCAGCGCGGCTTTCTCGGCTTCAGCACGACGCTGTAGCTGAGGACGAACGCCCTTACGCCACAGCAGCCACGCGACAATCAGCACCAGCAGCCAGCGGCCTGCGGACATCAGCTGATCGAAGAACGCCTGCTGTTGCCAGAACGGCAGTTCGCCACCGGTCTCATCCACCGGGTTGAACGGTGAGTTCACAACGTTGAGGGTATCGCCACGTTTTTCAGAGAAGCCCATCGCTTCGCGGGTCAAATCTTCGATCTGCTTCATCTGCTCCGCCGTGAGCGGCAGCGGTTTACCGTCCGGCAGCGTTTTGTAGTTCACCACCACGGCAACAGAGAGACGCTGAATATCGCCCGTGTTCAGTTTGGTATGGCGGATGGTCCGGTCGACTTCGTAGTTGGTCGTTTCGTTACGGCTGCTGTTACGCGGGCCGGTACTGTTCGCGGTCGAGGTCGTCTGCTGATTCGTTTGCTGACCGTTCTGCGGGTTTGCCGGCGGGGTGGAGATTGGCGCGGCGTTGGCAGGCGCAGGCTGGTTAGAGAGCGCGCCCGGCACACCGCCAGGATACTGGCCGCCGACCTGTTCCGTCTCATTGATCTGACGCGAGCGTAACACGGCGCGGGAGGCATCCCCGTTCGGAGCGTACTGCTCTTCGGTCTGTTCTTTATTCGAGAAATCAATCTGCGCGGTGACCTGCGCGTGCACATTGCTGCTGCCGACCACCGGGCCCAGAATCGCTTCAATGCGACGCTGAAGACGGCCTTCCACGTCGGCGGCGTATTTCAGCTGGGCGTCGTTGAGATCGCGCCCGGCGGTGTTGGACTGCGTCAGCAGATGACCGCTCTGATCCACCAGCGTGACGTTACCTGGCGGCAGACCGGCCACCGCGCTGGAGACCAGGTGCGTGACGGCGCTGATCTGCCCTTCATCCAGCGCACGGCCAGGTTCGAGGTTAACGGTCACAGAGGCAGAAGGGGACTTTTGTTCGCGGACAAACAGGGACGGCTTAGGCATCGCCAGGTGCACACGGGCACTTTTCACCGGGCCTAAGGTTTCAATCGTACGGGCCAGCTCACCTTCCAGCGCGCGCTGGTAGTTAACCTGCTCGCTGAACTGACTGATGCCGAATTTTTCCTGATCCAGCAGCTCAAACCCAACCGCGCCGCCTTTTGGCAGCCCCTGCTGGGCGAGACGCAGGCGAAGCTCGTGCACTTTATCTGCCGGTACTTCAAGCGCACCGCCGTTATCGGCAAAGCGATACGGGATGTTCATCTGGGTTAACTGGGTGACGATGGCACCGCCATCCTGGTCGGAAAGGTTGCTGTAGAGCGTGCGGTAATCCGGGCTTTTTGCCCATAAGACCATCGCGACAACGATCGCAATGGCGGCAGCGCCTGCCACAATCAACGGGATCTTAGGGTTGGCGCGAAGGCGGTTCATCCACTCGAGTGATTTATTCTGTGGCGCTGTCGATGCTGCTGTCGCACTCATTGCGCACCTCTTAAATCCTGGTGGTTTACGTTATTCGTGTAGAGAAACAAAACTGACTCCCGGGTCGGCAAACACGACAAAAGTTCCATACTGATGGCCCTGCCATTATTTGATGATTCGGGATTTTCTATGCGTCAAATAACCTGGTTTTTTAACGCTATTTACCGCCATTATCTTATTGACAAGCTGTTAGTCTTGACCTCGTAAAAAACCATCCAGGGGAGAGTCATGGCTATACAGGGCATTGAAGGGGTACTCAGTCAGTTACAGGCAACGGCGATGACCGCCCGTAATCAGAGCGTGGCTGACCAGCCGCCGGGCGTCAGTTTCGCCGGTCAACTGCATGCGGCGCTGGACCGGATCAGCGACAAGCAAAACGCAGCCCGTACCCAGGCTGAGAGATTTACCCTTGGCGAACCCGGCGTGGCGCTCAACGATGTGATGGCCGATCTGCAAAAAGCGTCGGTGTCATTGCAGATGGGGTTGCAGGTGCGTAACAAGCTGGTGTCGGCATACCAGGAAGTCATGGGCATGCAAGTTTAGGTTATCTAACCTAATGATATTTATAATTAATAACCATCCGATCCCACGGCGTGGGGCATGGATGGGGCAAACTCACTCAATTTCTGGTTGAGGATGAGTACCTGGTCCTGGTTATTTTCAGCCATCCAGGATCCGTACACCCGGTAAACCATTTGCGCGTCGGTGTGGCCCATTTGCTTTGCGATGAAGTTCGGGTTGGCACCGGCAGCTAACGACCAGCATGCATACGTGTGCCGGGACTGGTATGCTCTGCGATAGCGAATCCCGGCGCGTCGCATTGCCGCTTCCCACGACTGGTTAATCGACCCCACTGCGTAATGATGCCCGGCACGGCCATTACGTGATGCGATCTGCGGGTTGAACACAAACGTGCATGGATGCACATCGGTACGGCCATACTCGCGCAGTTTCACCTCAACCTGATACTGCTTACCCAGGCGTGTTAACTCGGCCTGGCTCTTCAGCACGTCGATCGCTGGCTGAATGAGGTTGATGATACGGTCCGTCCCGGCCTCTGTTTTCGGAAGGGTGAACTCCTTCGTTAACGTGTGGTTCCGGCGGATCATCATCGTACCCGCTTTCAGGTCGATATCTTCCCAGGCCAGCGACACAAGTTCTCCGTGGCGCACGCCGGTGTAGACGGCAAGAGACCACATGTTTTTCAGTTGCTGGTGGGCGCAGGCGTTAATCAACCTGACAAACTCATCGCGCGTCAGCGGGTCAGGCTCGCATCGTGACCGCTTAAGCATGGCGATCCCATTAAAAGGACTGACCTTCACATACCCGCTGTCGGCAGCGAACTTAAACATTCCGCTCATGGTCTTCATGTAGTTGTTGACTGTACGGACTGATCGTCCTTTTACCGGCGTTTTCTGCCCGACCTTCAGGGTGTGATAACCGGTCAGCAATTCCTTCCTTATAAACAGCAGGTCTTCCTGCGTCACCGCAGAAACCAGCCTGTCCCCGCCGATCCGTGGCACCATATTGCGCGTTATAGATGTATAACGTGACATCGCGTTGGTGCTGATCTCCATGCGTTTCAGTTCAAGCCACTTGTTAGCCAGCTCCAGCACGGTGATTTCCTTGCTCTCCACGCCAAACTTTCTGAGGTTAGCTGAGTCCGGGAACTGGGCCGCATAATTGAAGTTACCGGTCTTAATCGAAAAGCACACCGACGCGCGCAGCTCGCCAGCGACCTTTCTGTTTTTTGTTGTATCTGGCACGCCGAGGTTTTCACGCACCCGGCTGCCTTTATAGATGAACCATATGCGGAGCGTGCCGCCATGGTTCTCCACGCCTGTTGGGTATGCTGACTTAGCCATTATTCCCTCCTGACGTCCAAGAGCCCGATAAGCATAAACTGATCTTCATTGGCGCGCACCCGGCTGTTTCTTTGACATGCTCTCAACCCACTGGTCGACAGCCTTTCGGTTGTACATGCATTCGCTGTTTTTCTTCGGCACACCGTCCGGTGAGACGTGAAGGTATTCCCGTCCTACCATCCAGCATTTTTTGCGGGCCCGCTCGATAGTGCCCGGGCGAAGGCCGGTAATCTCGACGAGCTTTTCTTCGGTTACCCAGTCGTTGGGCACGATTAAGGTCATTTCGCTCATGGGTTTCTCCAGGCAAAAAAGAACCCGGCGAGGTGCCGGGCAAAAGGGATCACGAGGTGGCGCTTTCGCACCCAATAGCCAGCTCATAACTGGCTATCAGTTGCGTCATGGTTTGATGTGGAGACGCGGCTCCCCGTCTTTCGGTTCCGGCCACTGGCGAGCCATATTCACCTTTAGCTTTTCTTCCAGCGCCGCGGTGATTTGCTCATCGGTGATACCGGCGCGCCGCTGTGCGTCCCACAGCAGGAACTGCATATCAGCCCATTCGCTGAGGTCGCTAGGATCGGCAGCAGCTTCCAGCGCCTCTTTCGAAAGGTGCTTCAGAGGTCCGATGGGGCCGACATTGCCGAAGGTCTTTTCTGACCATTCAGCGTGGCGCCGCCGGATCAGGTTTCTGGTGAACTGCGATTTCTTCGATTCGTAAGGTTTCACGCTCTCTCCTCATGCCGCACGCTGGGCGCGCAGCTTCTTCAGGTGTTCTGCTGTTTCTATTTCTTCGGCGATCCGCTCAGCCTGTGCTTTGGTCAGCGGTTCAAATTCGTGTTGAAAGCGGCCCATGCTGGCGATGCACGTGCGACCGTTGCGGATGTAGTGGATGACTTCGTGGGTAGCGCGGAGGATTTTGCAGGGTGCGCCGTGGGGATCGGCATACCAGGTATTAGCCTGGATTATCCTGAACATTGGCTGACTCCTGTAGAGTAAGGAATACGACCATCGCGGCTCTAAGTGGGTTGGCATGAACATGCCCATCGCCGGAATAAATCATCTGAACATCGTCGCCAGTGATCCCATCAACCGTGGTATCATCAGGAACGCAAAGCCACTCGTCGTCCGCATTGATTAGGCTTAGCTTGTGACCGACAATGATGGGCCATGCGTCCGCTACGTTGTTGCACGGGTCGAAGAAGAATTTGTTACCTGATTTATTCTTTGGCTTGTCGAATTCGTACCGTCGATCATCGCTCATGAAGATATCGGGAACGACTTCTTTGCAGCCTAATGCGAATGCCACAAGCTTATTAATATCTTTGTCAGTCAACTTGCTGTAATCCATCATATCCCCCTCTGCTTATTCTTCAGTTCAATGACGGATTGGCACTCCGCACAGGTCTTGCAGCCGGGAACGGCAGCGCGACGCGGCGCTGGGATATCCTCACCGCATTCCGCGCAATGCTCAGCTGATACGTCGTTACGGTTCACTCGGTGAGCGGAAAGGGCGGCGTTACGCTGAAGCTCTTCAATCTCTGCTGCTGTGTCGATGATATCGGCCATTGTCAATGCTCCCGGAACTGTCGGTTAATTCGGTTGAAGGTGAACGCCAGCAATAAAAAAGGCCGACTAAGCGACCTGGCGATTAGTGTTTTCATAGTGGGTTTCTTTTGGGTTTGCTTTTCGCAGCTCCAGCAAAAAACAGAGCGTAGACGAGAGCAGAGGCCGCTAATGCCGTATGGTCGGTGACGATGAGGGCATAAATTGTCATCACGGATAGAGGAATGCTTAGCCACAAATATTTCATTTCCTCAAGCACGAACTCATGGGTGAGGCCTCCGCAGAAAACCCCAATCCACGCCAAAACAGAAATAACCAGGTATGAGTAATAGGCAAACTGTTGTGCCTGCTCATTACCTAAAAGAAGACACCCGATAATGGCTAGGCTAATTGCCGTTGATAATATTTTGCTCACGATTCAACCCCGAAGCGGCGATTAAGCCGCCCTGTGTATACGACAAACTCCAGGAGGCTAACTCCCAGAGCTTCAATTTTCTTGTGATGCTTGTTGATGATGGGAGGCACCGTTTCGTTCCAGTTAGACTTTGGCTTCTTGCGCATGGCCTGCTGGATTTCTTCGGTGCAGCGGCGGCAGGCGGCGCGGATGGCGTTGTCTTTTTCTGGTGTCATGCGACCTCCGTTTTCACAACATCGATGGCGCAGCCGGGTAACAATTCAACCGCGGCGGTGGAGCACTGGTTTCCCCAGTGGTGCCAGCCTGGCGCCGCGCTGCGGCTAAACAGTTCAATGCGCGGCACATCGCCGTAAAGAAGCTCCAGCCGGTGGCGCACTTCCCACGGCTTTTCGCTGTGCGCGCCGAGCGGGCTGTATACCACCTGCTTAATCCCGGCGTGCTTACGTTCCAGCCCGGCGCCGCGGGTGGCAATCAGCAAGTCCTCAGTGTTGGCCCGTGTGTGGTTGCCTCCATTCATGCGCGTCTCGGCGTTAAGCATGTAGAGGAAGTCGTAAAAGTCGGTGACTTCACCCTCGGCCAGCGCCTTGTTGATGCGCAGTTCTGCGTTCTGATTCAGCTTCACCCAGGTAAAGCCCTTCATCGTGCGAACGGTAAAGCCCCAGGCTTCGGCCAACTCTATCGCCTCCTGGTTATGCGTGCCGGTGTACCACATCGCCAGCACAGCGTTTTCGGCGGCAAGTTCCCACACTGGCAGACGCTTGATGTCGATTAACTTCATAGTGGAGTAGTGGTCGGCTGCGGCGCCGTTGCTGATGGTGTTGCCGTAAGACCAAGGCGGATCAGCGTAGATAAGAGAGTATCTTCCGGTCATGCTGCCAGCTCCTTTATCGGGATGCGGTTCATGTGCATCGTGTACCCGGTATGCGCCTCCAGCGCTGCGTACTGCTCAAGCAGCTCGGGGTGATGCCGTCCACCGTTCCGCAGGTCGTTTCGGCTCGCCATGATGCAGAACACGCAGCTAAGACGCTCATTTCCCAACGCGTAAGCGTAATGCGGTTCCTGACCGGCCTCGCGAATTGAGGCAAACACCTCTTCCACCTTCAGCTCATGAATTGGCAACCATTCGTACCAGGTCAGCACCGAGTTGGAATCAGTTTCGTTCTTGCGAAACACCTGACGCTTGGCTCGGCCAGGGGACTCCTGGGCGCGCAGACCGAGACAGTTGACGATTACTTTGAAACCGTTCGCCTTCGCGTAGGCTCTCACCTCACGCTGGATAGGGCCGCGCTTCAGGTCACTAGTGCATTGTCTCGTGCTAGCTGACGGCCAGCTCGGCACTTCTGGGCGATTCGCAAAGCGTCGCTCCACCATCTCCAGCAGGGTCTTGCGCGCCCTGGCAACGATGAACGGCAGTCCAGAACCCCCAGCCTGCTTCTCGGCTAGCTCCAGCGCGCCAGGCCATTCCATGGCGCCAAGCGAAGCATGCACTACGACGATCTGCTTTGGCGGGATAACCTCAAGCAGCTTGATAAGCATCGTTTGACTATCTTTACCGCCAGAATGATTTGAAACGAAAAGGGCGCCTGATTTTACGAGGGCGTCTATGTCCTGGTTGGGGATGTTATTCATGCCGCCTCCTGCCTTTCCCGATATTCCTCAGCGAGCCGCTGCGCCTTTAATGGATTGCTTACCACTTCACCCCATGGCATTAGCCAGCCGTTACCAATGAATGGAAGGCACAGTGTGCCAACCCTGATGTCGTCGTGAGCGTGAGTCATAGGATGGACTCCATTTCGTCGATGTAGAGGCCCTGAGCTATCAGGCGGCGACGGCGTGCTGCACGCGCTATGCATTCCTGTCTTCTGCCTTCCTGCGACTGCTCAATGGCGCGCCGGGTGAACAGGCGTGATTTGCCTTGCGGCGTTACGACCTTTGGCTTGCTGGCCAGGCTAAATGTCCGGTCGCAGATACCGTCCTCGTTGCGCCATGTTTCCGACGCGACAATTTGCGCTATTTGTCCGGCGCCGCGGGTAATGCCGTTGGCCACCCGGTTAAACTCAATGAGCGTTACGCCAAACTTCTCAGCGATTTCGCTACCGGTTACCGGGCGGCCGCGCGTCTGAATCATCCAGATAACGCGTTCGCGGAGGCCGGAGAATTGCCCGGTTCGCCCGGGCCTGCGGTAAAAGGGTGTGCGTTTCATTTCCACTGCTCTCCGAACGTGAAGCCGATCTCCGCCAGCGCCTCGTCCATCTTCTCGATGAACTCCGGCACCATTTCGTTGAAGACGGACATGTACTGCGGATCCCGCTCAACGACGACATGGTGAATGCCTTCGCGTTTCATGCGCGGGTCGTAGTTAGCAAAGAACCATGCGTCTTTCCCGGTCACCCACATGCTGTACTGTACCTGGGCCATGTACGCAGACTTGATGGCTTCGAAACCGCCAAGGCGGAATTTCATGAAGTCGCGAGAGGTGAACGGGCATTTCAATTCGAGGCCGAAATCGTTACTGCAAAGGCCGTCAGGGGAGCACGCAGTGCGCATGCTCTCGTCACGGAACAGGATCGGAGACTCCGTGACTTTCACGTCGGTGGTGAACTCGAAGAGGGTGCGGGCGTCTTCTTCATACTGCTTGCCCCAGGCCAGCGCCTTGGCGTTAACCTCTGGCACGACGCCGGTGCATACCTCGGCGAGCAGCGTGTGGAAGTAGGACATTTTCATATCTGTCCACTTCTTCCCCGATCGTGGTTTGGATATGACGTTGTGCACTTCAGAGGCGGTGATAACGCCGAGGCGCAGCCGGTGCCATTCCTCGTCGCCCTGTTGAATAGTGGTTACGTCAATGCCGGTCCGGGCAAGGATAATTTCTGGTGTCATAGTTTTACCCTGTATACGTTCTGCTTATTTGAACGGGTGCCATCGTGAAACCATATCGCGCACCTGGTGACTTCTATCCATTTGCGCCGCTCAAGCTCGGCGATGAACCATGACACGCGAGACTTTGAGATGCCTAAAATCTTTGCCATGTCGCGAATGCTGTGTTTTCCGCTTCGCAGCAGTGAAAGGAGTGAGGGTGTCATGCTGCCGCCTTAGCTTTTTTCTGAAGGAAGTTGAATCCTTTCTGTGCCTCTTCTTCAGTAAGGTCTGACGCCTCAAGAATTGGCCGTTTGAAGATGTCGCTGCACACTGGGAGGAAGTCTTGCTCCCAGTCTTTATTCAGTGATGTTAAGAGATCGGTGATCGCCTGAAGTGTTTCTTCGCTTGCTGCTGGTGGAAGCGCTTCAGTGGTGCTGCGCGGCGTGACGTCACGGATATCTACGTCCAGTGATTTACCTTCCATTTCTTCGGCGGTAGGCTGCTGTCCAATCTCAGGCCATGCTTTACGCAACGCCTGGGCTTCCGCGCATTTCGCCAGCTGTCCGTATGGGCGCTTTTTCCACATTGCATTCGGAGCTGTGGTGTCGCGGCCGCCGGTGGCGTAGTTTTCAATCCAGTATTCTTTGGCGCTGAACTCGACGATCTCTCCGCTAGGCATGCGCTTGTAGACGGTGTATTTGCACCACTGAGGGAAGGTTACCTCGACACCAGAAAGCGTCTGCGTCGTGTCTGGACCGAACTCTGGTTCGCGGGCGCCGGCATAATCGCCGGAACGGTCTGCCTGAATACGGTAAAGCCCGATTCCCGGCATGACCACGTCGCGCCAGTCGCCTTTACCTGTTTTCGAGTCTTTGACGTACATCGGGACGAGGTGGACAGGTTTGAGCAATGGGTCCAGTTGGCGGGCGCGACAATAATCAAGCGCCATCATTACCGATTCGTCTTTCGCGCCAGGGTAGATGCTGTTCTTCAGCGCGCTCCAGGTGGAGACGTCGACGCCTATCTCCTGAAGCGACGTCGCTGTGATTGTTAATTCGTTTGCCATCGTTAATCCCCTCAAAAATTAAAACGGGCAGCCGGTACGGTGTTCCCAGTCGTATTCCGCCTGGGCGTAAGCAACTGCCGAAATGAAATCGTTGTAGGCCTCGCCAGCTTTATCGCTGCGAAGTCCTTCGTATGGGCTGGAGTCAATCGGTACGGAGAAGTGGAAGAGGCCGGACGGCTCTTTTGGCATCATGTCGATGATTTGCTGCGCCCGGTCGTCGACCCACTTCTCTTTCTCGTCGCCGAGCTGCTGCTCAGCCCAGCGCCGATCTTCGATGCGGTCGTAAGGGAGGTATGCGTTCATGGTTGCCTCAGTAATGAATTTTCGCGCAGGGGATCAGGTCATCTTTCAGAGCGGTAAGCACTTCGATAGCCTGCTCGCGGGTTAAGCTGGTATGGCTGGTGAGCGCGTTAACGATGTTGGTGCCGACCGTCTTGCGGTGTTTCACGTCAGCTTCGCGCTTTGCCTGCTCATCGGCGATGCGCTTCTGCTCAGCCAGGCGGGCTTCTTCTGCCTGCTTTGCCTTTAGGCGCTCAGCTTCCACTGCCGCGGCTTTTTCGCGTTCTGCCCGGGCTTCTGCTTCCTGCTTCTCGCGTGCCGCACGCTGTTCCGCTTCAATGCGCTGGCGTTCCGCCAGTTCAGCGCGGGCTTTCTCTTCTGCTTCACGGCGCGCTGCGGCTTCAATCTCCGCTTTGTGCTTCGCTTCGGCATCACGGCGGGCCTGTTCCGCAGCTTCCCGCCTAATGCGCTCTTCGTGTTCACGCTGAGCCTGTTCCGCCATACGGCGCTGCTCTTCGCGGTCACGATCGAAAGCATCATTCATCAGCAGAGCCATTTCGTGGTCTACCTCGATCTGCGCGGCACGCTGGCGGTCAAACTCTTCGTTCATTTCCAGCGCTTCGGCGTGCATCGCGTTCATGGCTTCTTCAGCCTTAATCCGTTCCTGCTCTGCTTCCCATTCGGTGAGTGGGCGGCGGGTCGCATCGCGCAGCTCGTCGCAGGCATCAACGAATCGCTTAATTTCGGCCTCAGCCGGACGCACAGCCTCTTTCAGGCGCTTCAGGTACTCACGGCCCGGCTTTTCAATTGCCGTCTTGCTGCGGGACACCTGCGCCGCCAGAGAGGCTACACGGTCACGACCTTTCTTCGTGGACAGGTCCGGCACTTCGTTTACTGCCTGGCGGATTTGCTCGAGGTAAGCGTCAAGGCCGCCCGCTACGTAAAGCGCTGGCGCCTGCTCCGGCTTGATTTCGATGACAGTTAAGTCCGTTACTTCGCTCATGGTTTCTCCTGAAATTTGGATGTGCAGATCCCGCCCGCATTGAGCCAGGCCGATCGGTTGAATTGGGGGATTAGGCTGTTTTTCTATGCCACGGATAACCGATGGCAACCTTCATTTCGTCGTAGGCTGCCATCCACATGGCGCCATCACCGATAAACAGGGCAATGGCAGCTTTGCTCTGCGCCGCGCGCAGCAGGTGATGATTGATCATACCTTCACCTCAACCTGTTTCAGGAGGCCAGCGATATGCATCTGCCAGCGGTTAAGCGTCAGCTTATCGCGTGGTGCCGATACCGACGTCAGCTGCCACTCGTTATCGTTAAGCTTTTTGGCGGTGTACTGCTTGCCGTTGTGGGTGACTGTCATGATGCCTCCCGGGCGCGGAGCATGGCGTCTGCGACTTGATAAGCATCCAGCGCAGTACGCTCATCACTGGCTATCCATTGCGGGTTGGATAATCTGGCCTGCATAGCCTTTGCTGCGAAGAAGTCACGCAGCGTCATTCCCTCAATAGGATAATTGTGCTCACTACCTGCGACCGGAAATGCCGGACCGCCATGATTATTACTCATAAATCCTCTTGGCCTTATCGCGGCGAACGGAACGGTTAATACAAGACTTCTGCGCTTGTGCGAAAAAACAAAAAAAGTGACGGTGGATGGCCGCCGGTTGTCATAACTAAGCCGCCTCGGTGAAGCGACTGAGGTATGAAAAAACCCGCCGTGGCGGGTCTTCAGAAATAGTCTTTGTGGTCGTGCATCGCTCGCTGGAGGATCACCTTTGCATCTTCAAAGTTGGCAGATTCAAAAGCCTCTCTTATGGCCTTAGCCAGGCAAGTTGCATCGAATTCATAGTCGTCAGCTCTGCTTTCCCAGTTTGATGCCTCTTCTTCAGCCTCATAAAGGCGATCGCCATACTCGCACTCGAGCTCCTGGCGCACTTCATCACGAAGCTTCTCCTTGATGATTTCGGAGGCTTCTTCAATCGGCATTGTTTCCAGAATCGTCTCTGGCTGATGAGTGCCGTATTTCAGTGAGATATCAGTAGCAAACATGCAACCTCCAAAAAAAATGCCCGCGCGCTGGCGGGCCAAGAAGACTTTTCCAATCCAACCAGAACAGGATCATCGTCTCCTGTGCAGTTGAGATGGCAGTATTACCATCACCAAGCATCGACGCCCGGTGCTTGAGGCTGGCTCTGTCGTTACCCGCTGATGCGGGAGAAATGCTTTGGTGATTGGATGGCCGGTGCTGAACTACTCCCGGCATTGATGATTTCTCGCTGGGTAAACCTGCCTCTCACCACTTTGCGAACCGTGCCCAGGCAGCTTGAGCATCATCATCTTGACGTCTCAGCGCATCAGCCTGCGCATTCACCCAATCCCAAAACATTCCAGATACGCACCATTGCCGCTCTCCCTGAGCCCGCCGGGCGTCCGACGCATGGTTTACTGTCGCGCCGTTCGACTGACCGAATCGATGTTTCGCCGCTGGCTAACTTCGCTCAGCTGTCGATGTTTCGTTTCGATGGACTTATTAAAAACCATAGTTGTTTTATCGTCAACAACAATAGTTGTATTGGAAGTTGTTTTGGTTTTACTTGGTTGTATTTGAAAGGAATTTATTTTTTAGAAGTGATGGGTTGCGGGGTTTAGACAATAAAAAACCTCGCCGTAGCGAGGTTGTTTACATATGAGGGGGATTATCGGCGGAGTGTCTTTAGGTACTGGGTAGCTTCTTTCGCCATAGCGCATTGCTCTTTCATTTCTGCGTCCATTTTCGCTTTCACAGCATCTGAACTACTCTCACATTGCTCGTCTAATGCGGTGAAGCTGTAGGTCCCAAACATTACAGCCTTGACTACAGCCCTGCATTCATCCTGATTCTGATGTCCAGTGCATACCATTTCTGGAGCCTGTTTAAGGCTGTCGGCTGGGGTCATTTCTGAAAATGCAGGCGATGAGGAGATTAGTGCCAAAGCAATTAAAATTTTTTTCATAACTATCCCTTTACCAGATTGTCGATGTCCAAAACATTCTTCCAATGACCTGTACGCTATCAAGATCCGCTTCTTCATCAGGATGTTCGATGTGATTGAAACTACGAATGCTCAGCCTGTTCGGGCCAACTCGATAAAGTATTTTTAAGCGGTTCCATCCATCCTGGCTAATGGCATAGACCTTACCGTCCACGATTTTTTTGTCGTTGATGTTGATAGCCACCGTAGTCCCTTCAGGGATGACTGGCTCCATGCTATTCCCATGGGCAGGGAAGCACAGAACGCTTTCTCTGTGTGCATTTACACGCCGCAAAGTAGCTTTAGAAAAGCGTATTTTGTAGCCGTTATAGTCTTCGCGTGGGAATGTCCCATCGCCACAGGCCAGCTCAATATCCTTTAGAAATGGCACTTCTACCTCGTCATCAGGTAATGGGGTTGAATTATCCCAAGGCTCAACGGTACCCCACTGATCAGACGGTGGGATAGCTTCATCCTGCCCAGTGAGAAGCATAGCGCCTTCACCAGAACTCAACCATTCAGGCTTTACCTTTAACGCATTAGCAAGCTCAACCAGTTTTGTTGTCTGGTTGGCTTTTCCTGTTTCAATCTTCTGGATAGCTGCCTGGCTTACCCCGACCAGATCCCCGAGGGCCTTTTGCGTAAGGCCTCGTAATGTCCTGGCTTCCTTCAATCTTTCAGCGAGTGTCGTTTTCATACGCGCAATGTACAACCATGGTTTTATTCCATCAAACGAAAATGGTTGTTGACTAAATACAACCATAGTTTTATTTTTCTTTCATATTCACTACGGAGGTTGTTATGAACCCAACCATTAAAACCGCTATCACCATCGTCGGGTCTCAAAAAGCCCTTGGTGAAGCGTGCGCAGTGTCGCAGCAGGCGGTTTACAAGTGGCTACACAACAAAGCGAAGGTTTCTCCGGAGCATGTGAACAGCATCGTAAAAGCAACTGGTGGCGAGATTCAGGCATACCAGATTCGCCCTGACTTGCCGACGCTGTTCCCGTCACCGGCCGACAACAACGCCGCTTAACGGCGGCCCTAACCACGAAAGGGAAAGCAATGCATTCACTTGCGTATCAACAAGGTAACAAATTTTCGCCAACGGCGATGATTTACCAGAATCGCCGGGAACCTGATTCCACGGCGTTAAACATCGATGGGATCCGCGCAGCTGTTCGGGCCTGGGCAGCTGACTGCCGCAGCCGTGAATTTGTCGCGGCACTGATTGTAGAAGAGTGGAGGTCAACTGGCGGCACCGGTCTGGATATCCCGACTGACTCGCACCGCCAGATGCAGAAGGTATTCCGCTGGATTGATGGCGACACCGAATACGCCGCCAACAACATTCGCCAGCTGGCTCCGGCAATCATGGCCGTGCTGCCACTGGAATACCGCAACCGCCTGGCGCCGCAGAACGACACGATGTCTCTGATCGCCTCTGCGATGAAAGAATGTGCCGAAGCTAAGCAGGCCGTACTGCTGGACGCGCCAGAGCATCAGAAGCTGAAAGAGGTGAGCGAGGGTATAGCGTCGCTGTTCCGCCTCATGCCTGAGCAGGTAGGCCCACTGATGACGATGGTCACGTCGATGCTGGGGGTTATGTGAGAACTACAGAAATGGCGAAAGCCGGTCTGCGCGAACAGAACCGACTTTCTGGTGCAAAAACGAGAGTAGTTGCAGGAGGAATAATGGCAAAAAATCCACGCTATTACCATACCGCTGTACATAAAAACATAACCCGCGACCGCTTCATCCGCTCGGTTAATCCGATTGTGGCAGAGAAGATGCGCGCCATCCTGGAAGAACTGAAACGTAAGGAGAGTGGCCGTGGGTAACGTATCCAATTTAGCCGAAGCCAGAGAGGCCAGAAGGCTCCAGAAACCGCGCACGAATGACGGTAAGGGGTTTGCCTTGCTGCACCGTAAAATTATGGATGTGCCGTTCTACAAGGATGCTGAGGCGGCTCATTTATGGGTTCACCTGCTCCTGCGCGCCAATCACGAACAGACACTGGTATCCACGGATGTCGGAGATGTGATCTGCGAGCGCGGAGAGTTCATTACCGGTCGAAACACACTGGCAATGGAAACGGGTTTGACCGCTGATCGCGTTAAATCACTTCTCCGTAAATTCCAGAATCTGGGCATGATCACCACCAAATCGAACAACCGTTTTACTGTTCTAAAAGTGGTCAAATATGACGAATATCAGTCAAATTTTTGTCCAGCCGATGTCCAGCCAGTGTCCAGCCCAAACGCAGTCGTACCAATGCCTGCGGAGGTGGAGTGTCCAGCCGATGTCCAGCCAGTGTCCACAGATAACAATATATTAAATAACTTACTACCTAACGGTAGTAAGTATGTCGCAAATGACCAGAAACCCGCTGAAGAGAAAAAGTCCCGTTTGTCATGCGATGAAGTATGGCAATGCCTGAAAGACGAACTGCCTGAAGCCCGGGGATGGAGATGCCTCACTGATGAGCGACGCAATCTGATCCGCACCTTCTGGGGTAAGGCTAACAAGATTGCCCGCAACCTGGACGGCAAGCCGATGGATATGGACGGTTTCAGAAGTTATCTGCGCTACATCGCTCAGAACTGCCGCTGGATGCTTGAAGACAGACCAGACCAGAAATCCGGGAAGACCTGGCGCCGCATGAAATTCGATAAGTTCCTGACCGAAAAACTCTACATCGAAGTGCGCGAGGGGGATCGTGATGACCGCTGATTTCATGGCTGTACCACAAAACCTCGAAGCAGAGCAGAGCGTTATCGGTGGCCTGCTGCTGGATGATGACAACAGCGAGCGAGTCCAGAAGGTTCTGGCGATGCTCAAGCCTGAGTCGTTCTACAGCCGACCTCACCAGGTGATCTTTTCCGAGATGCGCCAGATGTTCCGCGACAACAAGCCAGTCGATGGTCTGACATTGTTCGACGCGCTCGAAGGCAAAGGGCTCGCGGAGCAGGTAGGTGGCTTTGCTTACCTGGCGGAGATCGCCAAGAACACTCCAAGTGCAGCAAACATCGTGGCATACGCAGCATCAGTCCGGGAAGCCGCAATGGAGCGCTACGGTATCAACCGTCTGACCGAAGCTACTGATTTGCTGTATTCCCGTAACGGCATGAGCGCCACGCAGAAGTACGAGGCCATTCAGGGTATTTTCACCCAGCTCGCAGACCATTCAAAAACCGGTAGTCGCCGTGGGTTGAGATCGTTTGGCGAGGTTATGGATGACTGGGTGGCGGATCTGGAGAAGCGTTTCGACCCTTCAGGCGAACAGCGTGGCATGAGTACCGGCATCCCGTCACTCGACCGACTGTTAGCGCCGAAAGGTCTGGTGAAAGGTTCCCTGTTTGTGATTGGCGCAAGACCAAAGATGGGCAAGACAACCCTGTACGGGCAGATGGCGATCAACTGCGCGATTCGCGAGAAAAAGCCAGCGCTGATGTTTAGCCTGGAAATGCCCAGCGACCAGATCCTCGAAAAGCTTGTTGGGCAGAAGTCCGGCGTAAACCCGAGCATTTTTTACATGCCCGCCACGGATGACGCCGACGACCAGTACCAGGGAGACTACGACGGCGACTTTAAGAAGGCGATCGCTACAGCGGGCCGGCTGAGTGAAATCGACATGCTGTACATCGACGACACTCCGGGCCTGTCACTGGCGCACATCGTTAGCGAAAGCCGCCGAATCAAACGCGAGAAGGGCTGCGTAGGCATGATTTTGGTTGACTACCTGACTCTGATGACCGCCGAAAAAGCCGACCGTAATGACCTTGCCTACGGGATGATCACCAAAGGGTTGAAGAACCTCGCTAAAGAGCTTGGCTGCGTCGTCGTGCTGCTGACCCAGCTCAACCGCGAACTGGAGAAGCGAGTGAATAAACGCCCGTTACCGAGCGATTCCCGCGACACAGGGCAGATTGAGCAGGACTGCGACTACTGGGTTGGTATCCACCGGGAAGGTGCTTTCGATGACAGCGTGCCCCCGGGAGAAACCGAGTTAATCCTGCGACTCAACCGCCACGGCAGTACCGGAACGGTTTATTGCAATCAGAACAACGGGGCAATTTACGACACAGACCAGCAGGCCGCCGCCGCAGAACGCCGCGGGCGTGAGCAGCAGCCGAAAAAGAAAGGGGGGTTCTGATGACCATAACAATTCGTGGGCAGATTCTTGCAGCCCTGCGTAATAACCCGGGCCTGAACAGTGGTCGTATTGCCAAGATGATAGGCATGACCACCAAAAAGATTTCCGGCCCGTTGAGCACCTTGTTTGCAGACGGCCTGATCGAGTTCGAAGGCAAGCACGGCCAGCGGCTTTATCGGTTGACCAGCTACGGCATGAAATACGCACCAAAAACCATACCGGCCATGCCGAAGGGGAATTCGAAGCTGGTGCAACGTACAGAGGCGAACGTTATCTGTCAGGAATGCCGCAACAGCGCGGCTATGAAGCGAGTATTAATGGTTTGGGGGAGGGTAGGTGTATGAAAATCGAAGATATCAAAAACGTGGCGGTGTTCTTCAATTTTAGCGGCAAGACAGTAGCGTTACGAATGGATGCTGAACAGAAACGGATCGTCGCATTATTGGCGCTGAACACGACTGATGCTCGGGCAGAACTTATTGAAGTGCCGCACATGATTTTACCAGCAGATCCAGCCATGCAGGAGGCCGCCCAGTGAGCAACATCGACACACAGGCTTTGACTGCTGAATCAGCGCGCGAATCAGGAAGCATCACTCTCATCGTGGCCGCTCGTATGGCTCGTCGTGAACTCTTCACGCCACTGCATTACGTCAGCGAGCTACCTCAGAAAGTGGTCAGTATGCGCGTATTACGCGAAGCGCTGGAGAGGTCTGAGGAAACTCTACAGCTTGAAGTATGCAAAATCGTGGACGGCCACGATCGGATGCAAAAGAAGCTGAAAGAGGCTGAGGCAAAGCTGGAAGCCGCAGAGAAGCGGATTGCTGATCAGTGCGGAATCATCGTATCGGCGAGGAAGTTTATCAGCGAGTACGCTGGTCTCGGTGATGTAGGTGCTGCTGAGTTCATAAAAATAATCGACCGCGCCGTAGCAGGAAAAGGAGCGTCATCATGAGCACTAATCTAAAGGAATGGCTCCATCAGACAATCGCTGAGCTTGAAGAAGAGCGCGATGCAACTCCCGGCGCAGTAAACGAAGACGCGGCCATGGCGTTGGCAGCGATGAAGCTGGCGCTGGCATCGCTTGAAGCGGAGCCGGTGATAAGCCATCTCGGAAGTAAAAATGCGCTTGATGCCATTGTTGCCTTCATAAAAAGCAACAGAAACCCAACTCTAAAAGACTACAACGAAGTTTCTGAGCGATTATTTCAGGACAATTGCCACGGTCTATCTAACCATGTCATTGAGTACATTAAGCAGATCGGGGAGGAGCTTGAGGAGTTGCGATCTACTCAGGACACCGCCCAGCCAGCGCCGACAGTGCCGGATAAAATTACATCGGCCAATGCGCCTGAAGTTTTCGAGATTGCTGCTGAATCTGAACGTCTTGGATTACGGGGTGCCTATGCATCATACGCTGTTGGTTGGAACGCCTGCCGCACCGCCATGATTCAGGGTTCCGAACCTGTAACGACGGCTAACAAGTTGCCAGATGATTTCGACTTCGACCGATTTAACGATGTCGTGTGGCTGGAGGCAGTTGCAAGCAATCCGCACATGCATTCACCAACAACATCGACTATCGCCATGGTGGCGCTGGAGCTCAATAAGCGACTGGAGGCTGGCAACTCTCCGGTGATTCCGGATGGTTGGGTTTTGGTGCCGAAGGAAATGACTGATGATATTGGAGAGGCAATAGCCATGCAGGCGAGCTGCTGTGGTGGAATTGCTCTTGATATCTATGAGGCCATGCTCGCAGCAGCACCGCAGCAGGAGGTGAAGTGATGCAGAACCCATTCGACGAGATAATTTAAATTTAGTATTTTTATTTTCATTGTTAGTCAAAAAAAGCTGAGCTCCGCCATAAAAACGTGGCTCAGCTTCTGAGCGCACAGATATGATATTCGAATATATAAAACAACATTCAGAGGTAATCATTTCGGGATTTTCAGTCGCCGCGGCCGTCGCCTCTGCCTGGGCTGCTATTGCTAGCAGGCAGACGGCAGCAAAAGCACTAAAAATCCAAAGCAGAATGAGCCTGTATGAGCTTCTAAAATCCATAGCCGAAAAAGCTAACTCGCACTCAAAGGGGAAAAAAGGTGCCGAGTGGAATTTTTATGACGCAGCTAACATAGTGAGATGCCTTAGCATGGCAATGGAGAACATAAAAAATCACACTGAAACTAATGACGGTCTTGATATCAAGGAGTTAAAACAATTCTTCATAAGTCAACTGAACATGGAGCTTTTTGAAGAGTTAAACTATCAAGTTGGGCCAGACGCCCTGTTTGCGACAAGGGAAGTAACCAGTATGACAAACGAACTATATTTATCCTGGATAAATATTATTTCATTTTTTAACTTCCTCGTTGTTACAAATGAAGATCTTGATAACTAAAACAAGCATTATTGATTTTTCATAATCAACCAGTCATAATTTAACCGCCGTCGGAGTTGAACGCCCGACGGTGACTTCTGCGCATTTAAGGGGACTTAAATGCGACCACAATCTGAACTCCTCACCTTGTCACAGATGCAGAAATGCACCTGCGATTTTCTGCATTCTGCGTTACCTCTAGGAGGTGGCGCATGAAGCAGAACTTTTGCATCGTTAACGATACTGTTAAACACAACCTCATTGAATACATTCGAAATCTTCCGGTAAATCCTCGCGCACCGATGGTTGTCGAGATCAGGGAAGAGACACGCACAGACAAACAGAACCGTCTGATGTGGCCGCTTCTGAAAGATCTCTCTGTCCAAGTCGTTTGGCACGGAGAAAGGCTTGAACCGAAGGAATGGAAGGACTTGATCACTGTTCTGGTTAGCCAGATACAGGACCCGGAGAGCGAGCAGAAGTCCGCGCCGGGCATCAACGGTGGCCGAGTATATTTCGGCGTCCGCACATCCAAATCCAGCAAGCGCTACATGGTCGACGTTATCGAGGCGATTTACTGGTTCGGTACCGACCGCGGCGTGAAGTTCTCCGAGGCATCCAGTAAGCGCATCGCCTGGGCGCAAGAGTGGAGGGCTTCCCGTGGGTAATCTTCTCGCACGCGTCATCACCAACGAAATCTTCCGCGTTCCGGCGCGCCGCAAGCGTAAGCCAGCGCTTAAACCGTCCGACATCCCGACACTGAAGGGCTACACCGCCCACCTAGTAGATCAGAAATGGCTGCGTCTCGCGGCGAGGAGAGGTCATGCGTAAACCATCCCGCCGTAAGTGCAAAGTATGCGGTGAATACTTCGTGCCGAAATTACATGACATCCGGATCCGCTGGTGCTGCCCGGAACACGGCGCAATCCTCGCAATGGAAGAACGCGAAAAGGAGAAGGTGAAAGCCGCCGCTAAGCGAATCAAGGAGCAGAAAGAGGCAGAGAAGGCCGGGCGCAAACGCCGCAAGGAACGCCTGGCAGAGCTACGGCCTGCCGGGTACTACAAGGCGCAGGCTCAGCAGGCATTCAACGCCTACATCCGTGCGCGCGACGCCGATTTGCCATGCATCAGCTGCGGAGAGACCAATCCCCCGGATCTGCACGGCGGTCAGTGGGACTGCGGCCACTTCAAAACGGTCGGCGCTAACCCTGAATTGCGCTTTGAAGAGCGCAACGCCCATAAGCAGTGCAAATCGTGTAATGCCGGAGCGGGCAAATACACCGCCAAAGAGGCGACGGTCGCGCAGCAATACGAAGCTGGCCTGGTTGCTCGTTATGGGCAGGATTACGTCGACTGGCTCAACGGACCCCACGAAATGACCAACTACCGACGGGAAGACTTCATCCGGATCCGCGACGAGTACCGCGCCAAGCTCAAGGCACTGAAACAGCGGGAGGCAGCGTGAAGACATTCACTCCAGTTGAAGCGAGAAAGTTCGTTGCCAGCACCTGGTATGAAACGACACAGCTTTCGAAAAGAGAAAGGCTGTATGCGAAAGCTCGCGAGCTGATAAGCGGCGATCGAGCGGAAATTATCTGCCAGACAGAGAACCCTGAATACAGAAAGTCAGCACGGGAGTGGTGGAATCATGACCAGAGCTGATTTCGAAAAGTACCAGGCAGAAAGCGTTAAGCGCGCCAACCTGCCGCCAGTAGCAAAGCACAGCCAGAACAAAACCAATCAGCCACAGAAGGAAGCCGCATAATGAACCTCGAATCAATCGCTAAATACTTTGCGCCTAAATCACCGATGTTCAGTGACTCTCCTCGCGCAACCGCATCAGACAGCCTGACCGGAACTGACGTCATGGCTGCTCTTGGTCTTGCAGGCCATAAGTGCGGCTTTGGTTTCGATCTTTACCTCTCGAAAATCGGCATCAGCAGCCCAGATATAGCACTGGAGAGACTCTATGAGCAGGCACGTAAGTTATCAGGTAAATTCAGAGCACTGTCTGAACTCGATGAATCAGCTCGGTCAGGCGTGCTTAAGGTTCTCTGCGCTTTTGCATACCAGGATTATTCAAGAAGTGCTGCCAGCACTCGAAAATGTGATTGCTGTGATGGTGGCGGATTTACAGAGGCGCAAGTATTTACCAACAAGGTCTCATATCCATGGGGGAAACCGCCATACTGGTCGAAAATGTCGCGGGCCGTTCGCCCAAGTGACTGGGAGAGCTGGACGCAGGCGCGTGAGGTGGTGCGGGTCAAATGCAAGCCGTGTAACGGAAAGGGCGTTATCAGCAATTCGTGTCGCTGCCATGGCAAAGGCAAGGTACTGGACAAAGCAGAAAGCGATCGCCAGGGCGTTCCGGTGATGAAAGCCTGTGACCGCTGCGGTGGAAGAGGTTACGCAAGACTGAAATTCTCAACGGTGATTGAGGGAATTAATACTGTTGCGGAGATAAAGAAAACGGCGGCCTATGAACAACTTCAGCCGCTCTTTGAGGAACTTGTCGCCGAATGCCATAAGCAGGAGTCTATGGCTGATGCCATTCTCTCAAAAGTAACGAGATGAAAATAATTTTCCCTAAAATTGAAAATATATAGGAAATAGGTATTGCATTTCGCGGAAAAACTGGATAGATTCATCTCTAACGCTGGGAATCCGTTCAGTCGTTCCGAAGCAAAAAAAAATTCAAGCCCGAGGTTAACGCCTTGGGCTTTTTAGTTTCTACACAACAGGAAAGAGCATTGGCGTGAAGGGCTCATAACCCAACCCACGCAGCAGCATGGAGCGCCAACGAAATGCTCAGTGCTCTGTCCGTTGTGGTGTAACTTAATTCCCGCTTGCGGGTTGAATGGGTAGAGTAACGCATCAACTGGCATAGCCAGCAGGGCAGGCATGATGCTAATGCTGAACCTGAGTATCGGTTCGAGTCCGATCGCCACACACAGAACCCACTACCTGGGACCCTTCGGCCAGAGAGCCGACATTGCCTTACCCTCACATTGCCAGCCTGTCGCTGGCTTTTTTATTTTCAGGTCCCGGGAAACATCCTCGACACGCCTACTTGTTAAATCGTCCCGAGGGCCTGAACCAACTACACACGGAATAAATATGTCTGAGACCTTCACTATCGTAGGCGTTGGTCTTACATCGTCATCAGTCGGTGTAACCTTTGCCACGCTGTTTCCGGAGGCGACTCCAGCAGTGATGCTCGGATCACTCGCCGGAACGGCGCTATACGTTCTGACCTCAGATCCCCATCAACTCTGGAAGCAGGCTATCTTTGCGCTGATATCGTTTATCAGTGGCGTGTTCTTCTCCGTACCCATGGCGAAAATCATGGCCGGAATCATCAACACGCCGTTAAGCCTGATGAAGCCACCGGCCAGCATTGAGGTATCGCCAGCTGTCGGTGCAATTGTCACTGCTTCCATTTCCGTGGCAGTCCTGCTGCGTATTCTCCGCAAATCCAAAAGCGGGAAGATGCCGGGGCTGGGGGAGGAAGATAAATGACATGGCAGCTTCTTCTGATGGATGCAAACGCCATAGTTTGCCTTTTAATCATGGTCAGGCTGATGTTTTTCAGGAAAGATGGAAAGCGTCATCGCCTGAGTGTCGCGGTGCTGGCCTATCTTGTCATTCTTGCCGCCGGATTCAATGCCTTCAACATTCTGCTCGGCCACTACGTACAGGTTAACCTAGGCGATCTGCTGCTTAACTCCGTCATCTGCATGGCGGTGTGGCTGGCGCGCGGGAACCTGGCGAAGGTCGTCATTACGGAATAGCCATGACCAAAGACGATATCTTTAACACCATTCTCGGCAAAGAGGGTGGTTATGTTGATCACCCGAACGATAAGGGCGGCCCAACGAACTGGGGAATTACTCAAGCAACCGCCCGAGCGCATGGTTATACCGGTGATATGCGAAATCTTACGCGTGAGCAGGCTCTGGCGATCCTTGAGTCTGATTACTGGTATGGCCCGCGCTTTGATCAGGTGGCAGAAGTATCCCCTTCCATTGCCGCCGAACTTTGCGATACCGGTGTGAACATGGGGCCATCAGTGCCGGTTAAATGGTTCCAGCGCTGGCTGAGCGTGTTCAACACTCAAGGCATACTCTACCCAGACCTGATTGCAGATGGGGTTATTGGCCCCCGAACTATCAGCGCATTGAAAAGCTATCTTGCTCGACGTGGAGATGAGGGAGAAATCGTATTGCTTCGCGCACTGAACTGTAGCCAAGGTCAGCGTTATCTTGAGCTGGCAGAACAGCGGCCGGCTAACGAGTCATTCGTTTATGGCTGGATGCGCGAGCGGGTGAGCCTATGACGACACTCAAATCTTTACTGGCCGCAATCGGAGTTGCGATCCTGATTGTGCTTGGTGCGTTTGGTGTGGGCCGTTTTCGCGGGCGTGAACAGGCTGAAGAAAAAGCAGACCGGCAGCGCACAGAAGAAAAGGCCGCAGCCATTGAGTCAGTAGCCGAACGCCGTGTAGAAGCAACAAAAGAGGCCAGCAATGTACAGCAGAATGTTAACCGCATGCCTGATGACGATGTTGATCGCGAGCTGCGTGACACGTGGAAGCGTCCCGGTGGCGGTTGATACAGCCTGTGACTGGGTAAAGCCAATCTATCTTACTGATCACGA
This sequence comes from Enterobacter cloacae complex sp. GF14B, assembly GCF_004136805.1. Lineage (NCBI taxonomy): Bacteria > Pseudomonadati > Pseudomonadota > Gammaproteobacteria > Enterobacterales > Enterobacteriaceae > Enterobacter > Enterobacter cloacae complex sp. GF14B. Next base: position 77,699 of record NZ_QFRV01000006.1, on the reverse strand, counting down.
CATTGATGCTCTTGACCGCCAGACGAAGCGAGACATCCTGGCGCATAACAAAGCGTGGCAGGCGAACTGCCAGAAAACAAAAGAATCGGGTGCAAAGCGATGAAAGCCAACCAGTGCAGTGAAGGTTTCGACAACCCATCCAGGTTCCGCGAGGAATGGGATAAGCAGACCCAGGGGAAATAGAGCCTCATCCCTGAGGTTCTGACACAGTCTCTCCTCTGGACTTTAACCGTAGCAGAATTACAGAGCCTCGTATTAGCGGGGCTTTTTTGTATCCGCATTTCATCGCGCACCGCAGCGCATTCAAACCACGTCGAACCAAACCCTTTGAAATGAGCCTTTGAGGAAGTCAGTTAGTGCTGGCGAGCCTCGACGGGCTGATTTCCTATGCGGCAAAGGTTCATCTCAAAGAAAGGTAAACGCTATGAATAATCCGTCAGTTATTCCGGCTTTCGATTTTCGTGAAATGGTCACGACCCTCGACAACAAGATAATCACCACATCACTCAAGGTGGCGGATTACTTTGGCAAGCGACACAAAGACGTTTTGCGTGCCATACGTAACCTGAAATGCTCCGATGACTTCACCCAGCGCAATTTTGCGCCCATTGATTTCATTGATAAAAATGGCGATGTTCAGCCGATGTATAACATCACCCGCGACGGATGCATGATGCTCGTGATGGGATTCACTGGCAAAACAGCTGCCGCAGTAAAGGAGTGTTATATCAATGCCTTTAACTGGATGGCCGAGCAGCTAAACCGACGCATGGCGATGGGTGAAGAAATGCAGCACCGCTACGCCATTAAAGAAACGCGCTCAAAGCTGAAAGGCACGATCGGCAGCCGGTTGATGAACGAACGGAAGAAGGAAAAACGCGTGCTGAGGCTCGAACATGAGCACATCATGCAGGTAACGCAGCCTGAGTTGTTGATTAACTAAGCAGGCCATTACAAAGCCTATCTGCGGGTGGGCTTGATAATGCCGTAGCGCTCTAAAAGTTGAAGCCATTTCGATAGGCAAACTGTTTTGACGATCTCGTTGATTGATGGCGAGATGGCAATTATAAATGAAATTAATAAGCTTGTGGACATGTAACCTCCTATAGGAAAACGAGGCAGGCGAGTTCTGCTTCTATAGTGGTCTCTAATTATTTTGCTGCGGATCCCTTCCATCAGGAGTGGTCTTTAATGCAGAAATCACTTTGTCCAACATGTTGGACTTCACAAGCGGATAAAGAGGCTCTCAATGTCCGACATCTACCAAATCACGCTAACCACCCAAACAGGCGAAACCTTCACGGGCAAGATGTCACGACGCCAGCCTGAGCTGGTTAACGGCTTTGTGCCGCTTGCTACCGAGACGGGCGAGTGGTTGTATTTCGCTCCGGCCGACGTGAAGCGCGTGCAGTTCACGCCAGTACCGGAAGAGCAGGCCGAGCAGCCAGAAGAACAAACAACGGAGTAACGAATGGCAAGTCTGACAATTAAGCAAGAGGCTTTCTGTCAGGCATACATCGAAACGGGTAATGCTTCAGAGGCTTATCGGACGGCGTATGCTGCTGACAAGATGAAGCCAGAAGCAGTGCACGTAAACGCCAGCAAACTTCTGGATAACGCTAAGGTAGCACTAAGGGTGAAAGAACTTCAGGGAGAGATTAAGCAGCGCCATAACGTTACTGTCGATTCTCTCCTGGCTGAATTGGAAGAGGCCAGGCAGAAAGCCTTGAGCGCAGAAACTCCACAATCATCAGCTGCTGTGGCTGCGACAATGGGCAAGGCCAAGCTGGTTGGACTGGATAAGCAGATTGTCGATCACACCTCATCCGATGGAACCATGACTCCGAAGCCAACCGTGATCCAGCTACTCCCCGTTGAGCCCAAATCATGAGTAACGCCGTTCAGTTGCCAATCCCCGCAAAGCTTGCGCCACTGTTCACCGCGGTGAATAAGCGTTATCGATGCTCGCACGGTGGACGTGGCAGCGCCAAGACCCGCACATTCGCCCTGATGACTGCCGTAAAGGCGTATCAGTCGATGATGAATGGTGAAAGCGGGGTGGTACTCTGCGCGCGTGAATTCATGAACTCTCTGGAAGAGTCGAGTATGCAGGAGGTGAAACAGGCGATCCTGTCTGTTCCCTGGCTGGCCGCCAACTTTGATATCGGCGAGAAGTACATCCGCACCATCGACAAGAGCGTTAACTACGTGTTCTGCGGTCTGAGGCATAACCTCGACAGCATCAAGTCGAAAGCGCGCATTCTATTGTGCTGGGTGGACGAGGCTGAATCAGTCAGCGAAATAGCCTGGCAGAAGCTGAGCCCGACCGTTCGTGAAGAGGGATCAGAGATTTGGGTGACGTGGAACCCGGAGCGCGACGGTAGCGCCACGGATAAGAGGTTCCGCAAAGAAGCCGGCGACGACTGCATTACCGTTGAGATGAACTATACGGATAACCCGTGGTTCCCTGACGTGCTTGAAGGTGAGCGACAGAACGATCAGCGCCGCCTCGACCCGGCAACATACGCATGGGTGTGGGAAGGCGCCTACCTAGAAAACTCCGATAAGCAGGTGCTGGCCGGGAAATACCGGATCGCTGAGTTCTCGGAAAACCTCTGGAAAGAAGCTGAACGCCTGTTCTTCGGCGCAGACTTCGGTTTCGCCAAAGACCCTAACACGCTGGTGCGTTCGTTCATCCTGCATAACCGGCTGTACATCGAATACGAAGCATACGGGCAGCAGACGGAGCTCGACCACATGCCAGAGCTGTACGACACTATCCCCGGTTCGCGTGACTGGCCCATCAAGGCAGACTCCGCTCGACCCGAGACGATTAGCTATCTCAAGCGGCAGGGATTCAACATCACAGCTGCTGAGAAATGGCAGGGGAGCGTTGAGGACGGGATCGCCCATCTTCGCGGCTTCGACGAAATCATTATCCATCCGCGCTGCAAAAACGTGGCACGTGAGGCCCGCATGTGGTCGTACAAAACGGACCGCATCACCGGTGAGGTGTTGCCGAAGCTCGCCGATGGCTATGAGCACTGCTGGGACGGTATCCGCTACAGCCTCGACGGTCACATTAAGCGTAAGGGCCAAATGGCCGGGATGATGATTCCGAAACGCCTTCGCTAACCAAACGGAAAAACCATGACTGACAAATTAACTCTCGCCGTCAACCATGCGTTGAACGATGCGCGGATGGCGCGCGCCCGTATGGGACTGATGGCGCCGACGATGGGGCTGGACAATAAGCGCCATTCTGCATGGTGCGAGTATGGCTTCCCTGAGCAGGTAACCTACGAAAACCTTTATGCCCTGTACCGTCGCGGTGGTATAGCTCACGGTGCCGTTGAGAAGCTGGTGGGCAAATGCTGGCAGACTAACCCGGAAATCATCGAGGGTGACGATGCCGACGAGAGCGAAAACGAAACCGCCTGGGAAAACAAGTCAAAGCAGGTATTCAACAACCGGTTCTGGCGCTCATTTGCCGAGGCGGATCGCCGTCGCCTTGTCGGTCGTTATGCAGGAATCCTTCTGCACATCCGCGACGAAAAAGACTGGAGCCTTCCGGTTACCAAAGGGCGAGGGTTGCAGAAGGTTTCCGTGGCATGGGCCGGATCGCTAACGGTGAGCGAGTGGGACACTGGGCTGAACTCGAAGACTTACGGTCAGCCGAAAATGTGGCAGTACGCCGAACGCTTGCCGAATGGTTCAAGTCGCCGCGTCAATATCCACCCCGATCGCGTTTTCATCCTTGGTGATTACTCAGACGATGCTATTGGCTTCCTTGAGCCAGCTTATAACGCCTTTGTGAGCCTGGAGAAGGTAGAGGGCGGGTCTGGTGAGTCATTCCTGAAGAACGCCGCTCGCCAGTTAGCACTTAGTTTCGACAAGGAAATCGACTTTGGCAGCATTGCATCTATGTACGGCGTTAAAGTAGATGAGTTGCAGGATAAATTTAATGACGCTGCACGCGAGATGAATCGCGGAAATGATGTGCTGCTTTCTCTCCAGGGGGCCAGCGTAACCTCCCTCGTTTCTCCGGTTTCTGATCCGTCTCCAACCTATAACGTAAACCTGCAAACAGCCGCCGCAGGAGTTGATATTCCTACGCGTATTCTGGTTGGTAATCAGCAGGCCGAGCGCTCCAGCACCGAAGACCAGAAATACTTTAATGCTCGTTGTCAGTCGCGCCGCGTAGACCTCTCTTTCGAAATAGAGGACTTCTGCGACAAGCTTATCGATCTGCAAATCGTAGACTCAGTCAGCCAGAAGGCTGTTATCTGGGATGACCTTAACGAACAGACCGGTACTGAGAAGCTCACTAACGCCAAGACCATGGGCGAGATTAACCAGACCATGCAGGGCAGCGGCGATGAACCCGCGTTCACCCGTGAAGAGATTCGCACGGCTGCGGGCTATGACAATGATGACGAAGAGCCTTTAGGAGAAGAGGATGGCGACGAAGAAGACGAAGCCACCGATTCTGCCGCGTAACTATCAAGATCCGACCGGGGCCGATGCGCTGGAACGCCGGGCAATGAAAGACTTCGCCAGGCGGATGAATAAGATTGGCAAAGCGTACAAATCAGCATTCGACAAAATACCTTCCTCCCTCGCAGTAAACGCCAGATACGAATACCAGCTAAACCCAACGCTACTCTCCATCATCCTGAACGATGCCAGTTACCTGGTGGATCAGGTGCTGCTTGAAGGTGGCGATTACGACCTGTGGTTTTACGAGTACATCGATCTGGCTTCGGAGAAAGGGACCGGGCAGTCGTTCTACAACCTCAGCCAGCAATCCCCGGTGTACGCAGCCGGGCGTGAGTCGCTGGCGTCCATCCTCGCAAGCGATCCGTACCAGCAACGCATGGCGCTGGTGCATGCCCGTCTGTTTGAGGAAATGAAGGGACTGACGGCTGAAGTTAAGCGCGACATGGCGCGCGTGCTGACTGATGGCGTGGGCCGCGGTCTCAATCCGCTGGAAATTTCCCGCAACCTGACAGACCAGACCGGCATCGAGAAGCGCCGGGCAAACCGTATAGCACGCACTGAAGTGACTACCGCGCTGCGCCGGGCTAAGTGGGATGAAGACCAGGAGGCGAATGACCTCTTCGGCCTGAAAACGCTGCTGGTTCACATCTCTGCACTGTCACCGACAACTCGACACACCCACGCAGTGCGCCATGCCCACCTCTACACCAATGAAGAAGTGCGTGACTGGTACGGCAAAGATGGCAACTCCATCAACTGCAAATGCAGCCAGCAGTCGGTGCTGGTGGATGCGGACGGTAAGCCGGAATACCCGGACACCATCACGAAACTCAAACAGGAATATAAATCGATGCAGGCGCGCGGTTACGCCTGGGCGGAGAAATAACTATGCCTATGCAGGTCAACATCACCACAAAGGTGAACAGCCAGTCTATCCGGCGCGAAACATACAACGGGCGTGAGCACCTGGTGCTGCCGAGCTACACGCTGCCAGCAAACGTCGTCATGAACGGCGGTCTGTACACGCAAGAGCAAATCGACGCCCATTACAAGGGGCTGGAAGGCACCCTGGCACCGCTTGGGCATCCTCAGGTTAACGGTCAGTTCGTGTCTGCTTTCTCCCCTGAGGGGATTAACGCAGGCCATATCGGCGCGTGGAACCGCAACGTTAAGAAGTCCGGTAATCGCATCTACCTCGAAAAGTGGGTTGATGTGGCCCGTGCCAGTGAGTCAGAAGGCGGTAAAGAACTACTTGAACGTGTCGCTGCTATTGAGCGTGGTGAAGACGTTCCGCCGATTCATACCAGTGTTGCCGCATTCCTCGACCAGCTTGAACCCAACGATCAGCAGCGCGCCACAGGTGCTGAGTGGGTAGCCGACATCCATGGCATGGACCACGACGCGATCCTGCTGCACGAAGTCGGAGCCGCCACCCCTGAGCAGGGCGTTGGCCTGATGGTTAACGCTGATCTGGCTCAGCCGCTTAAAGCGAACTCAGGCGCGCTGGTGGGTGAATCATACCGGGAGCGTGAACAGCGCCTCGATCGTGCAGCCAAAGCTAAGTTTGCGCCAGGTACGGATGAATATGCCTGGGTTGCTGACTTCACTGACTCGCAGGTGGTCATCGTGCGAAATGGCGGTGATACACAGGTTTACGGTTATTCCGCTGATGGCGGGAAGATCACCATCGACGATACCGGCACTGTAGTAGCGCGTCAGGAATCGTGGGTGGCCGTCGTAGCAAACAAATTGAAAGCTCTATTCACACCGCAGGAACAGCCTGCACCAAACCACAAAACGGAGGGCGACATGCCTTTAACCACTGAAGAGAAACAAGAGCTGATCAGCGAAATCGGTAAAGGCCTGGCCGCAAACTTCGCCGAAGCCCTGAATCCGATTAAAGATGCGATCACCGGCTTACAGGCCAATCAGGACAAGCTCACTGAAACGCTAACTGCAAACTCTCGTGCGGAAGAAAAAACAAAGCGTGATGCGGTTGCTGCGGTTCATGGCGACATCGTGGCCAACGCGCTTTCTGGCGATGCCCTGGACGCAATGTTCAAGTCGCTGGGCGAAGCTGCTCCGCTGGGCACCAACAATGCACAGCAGAACAAAGAAACCGGCGCGCCTTCTGCTGCCGAATACTTCAAATAAGGAGCCGGAATAATGCCTCGTTATCGTCGCGTTAATATCGACGGTCAGTCTCTGTACAAGACCGAAACCCGCACCACGGCCGCAGCGCTACTCCCAGGCACCGCCGCAACCATCAACTCATCTGATAAATTCGCTCAGGCCACCGCGCTAACCGGCCGCCTGTACATCATCGATGTCGGTTATCACCAGGGCCTGACAATCACCGAAGAAATCCCTGCCGGGGATTCGGCAGTAGGTAACTACGTCGAAGAAGGTCGTGAGCTGGCGCTGCGTTGCCTGCCTGGTGCGTATAAAAAAGATAGTCCGATCAAGCTGGGCACTGCTGGTCAGTTTACCCTGGCAACCGATGACACTGATTCAGTGATCGGATATAGCCAGGATGAATACACCATCGCGGCCAGCACTACCGATTTCATCCGCGTGCGCATGCGCGTTGGCACTGCCGCCGCTGCTGGCGCGTAACAAAAGGACAAAAACATATGTACTTCTCAAAAGAGACGCTGGCGACTAACTCCCGCCTTGGCGGGCACTGGAGTGAGCTGTGGGCAAACCGCAACATGTGGAACCTACAGAACGATTCCATCATTGCAGCTAACCGCGCGATGATGACCGCTGACATGCTGGCTTGTAACGCAGTGGGCGGTTTTTCCCGTGACTTCTGGGCTGAGATTGACAACCAGGTGCTGCAACTGCGGGATCAGGAAGTTGGCATGGAAATCGTGAACGACCTGATCGGAGTTCAGACGGTGCTGCCGGTCGGTAAAACCGCCAAGCTGTATAACGTGGTTGGCGACATCGCTGATGACGTGTCAGTAAGCATCGATGGCCAGGCGCCGTTCTCCTTCGACCACACTGACTACGCGAGCGACGGTGACCCGATTCCGGTATTCACTGCTGGTTACGGTGTTAACTGGCGTCATGCTGCTGGCCTTAACTCTGTAGGCATTGATCTGGTGCTGGACTCGCAGATGGCTAAGATGCGTAAGTTCAACCAGAAGCGCGTCAACTACTACCTGAATGGCGATTCAAAAATTCAGGTTCAGTCCTACCCGGCGCAGGGCATTAAGAACCACCGAAACACCAAGAAGATTAACCTCGGTTCCGGTGCTGGTGGCGCGAATATCGACCTTACTACTGCCGACATGACCGCGCTCTTTGCGTTCTTCGGTAAAGGCGCATTCGGTACTACCGCCCGCACGAACAAAGTCGCCGCATACGATGTAATGTGGGTTTCCCCGGAAATCTGGGCAAACCTGGCGCAGCCGTACGTGGTGAATGGCGTTGTAAGCGGCACTGTATTGCAGGCGGTTCTGCCGTTCGCGCCGGTGAAAGAAATCCGCATGAGCTTCGCGCTGACCGGTAACGAGTTTATCGCCTACGTTCGCCGTCGTGATGTTATCTCTCCACTGGTGGGTATGGCTGTAGGCGTTGTTCCGCTGCCGCGCCCACTGCCTAACGTTAACTACAACTTCCAGATCATGTCTGCTGAAGGTCTGCAAATTACCGCAGACGATCAGGGCCTGTCCGGCGTTGTCTACGGCGCTAACCTGGCGTAAGGAAACAGCATGGCTAAATACGAAGTTGTGCGCCCATGGTTCGGCGTGAAGGTTGGCGACGTGGTGGAGTTGAAAGAGCTTCATCCGGCGTTGAAGTCTAACGTCCGGCTGATGAAAGGCGAGGCTGGTGGAGAGCTGAAACCCGCAACACCTGATGCCGGTACCGGTGAGAAATCTCGCAAAGAGGTTATCCAGGCTCGTCTGACTGAACTGGGAATCGAGTTTAAAGGAAATCTGGGCGCTGAAAAGCTCAGTGAGTTGTTGCCGGATGGTGAACTCGAAAAGCTTTTCCCTGCTGAATAACAGCCGCCGCTAAGGCGGTTTTTTTATGCCCCGCTCCGGCGGGGTATTTCACGGAGTCGATAATGGTAACTCTCGAACAGGCGAAGGAGTATCTGGAGAGCCAGGGAATTACCATTCCCGATTTTGTTCTTCAGGCTCTCGTCGACCAGGCCAACAGTATTCAGGAGTGTCTTGATGCGCATTATCCTGCATCGACCGCGCTGCTGATTCAGCTCTATCTGCTGGCGCTTATGGGGCTCGGGCAGGGGGATAAATACATCTCCAGTCAGACGGCTCCAAGCGGAGCGTCGCGCTCATTCCGGTACCAGTCGTTCACCGACCGCTGGAAAGCATCAGTGAACCTGCTACGCGGGCTGGATAAATACGGTTGTGCAACCTCCCTTATTCCTGCCGACCCTACCGCCGCCCAGGCATTCGCTGGTATCTGGATCGGTAAGGGTGGCTGTATGTGCGGTGGCAAGTGATGACGTACAAATCAGTTAAGCACAGGCTGCCGCGTTCGTTCACCCGCGTCTGGGTGATGACCGACACCGGGCGGGAGACTACCGGCTACGTGAAATCGGATGGCGAGTGGTTCATCAACTGCCCGCGCATCCGGGCGACTGGCGCGAAGGTGCTGCGCTGGAAGGAGGGCTGATGTCGTCTACTGCTTCATGGTCATACAACAAGCCATGCACGATATGGCGCAAGGGAGCGGGCGGTAATGACGAGTGGGGCGATCCTGTCGACCCATATGAACCGCCTGAAACCATCATGTGCGACTACATCGGCGGCTTGTCGGCAAAGCTCGGCTCAATCGGTAAAGAAGTGGTCGTTAAGAACACCTTTTTCACGGCATACGCACTGGCCGATGAGGGCGACTACATCATGATTGGTGTGAGCGCTGAGCCGGATCCGGTCGTAGCAGGTGCTGATGAGGTCCGTCACGTGATGCGCTGGAACGACACTCTCGACGGTCTGGAAGATGACTGGGCGATAATTACGGGAGTGTAGCCATGGGCATCAAAGTGAAGGGCATCAGCCAGGCGAAGAAGCACCTTAACGATGTCATCAACGACGTTAAGGGGCGCAAGGTAATCCGCGCCCTCCAGTCAGCGATGATTCTCATCGGTGCCCGGGCAGCCTATTACACTCCGATCGACACCTCCACGCTTATTAACAGCCAGTTCCGCGAAATTGACGCTGGTGGCGTGCTCATCACCGGGCGCATCGGTTACTCAGCAAACTATGCCGTGTACGTGCACGAGGCGTCAGGAAAACTGAAAGGTCAGCCGCGAGCGCACTTCGGTACGACCCGCTCAGGGAAGCAGTTCGGCGGCGGTACCGGAACTGGCAACTACTGGGATCCGCATGGTGAACCGCAATTCTTAACCAAAGGCGCGAATGACGAGCGCGATAACGTTGACGCGGTGATGCGCAAGGAGCTTTCGCTATGACACCCATGATGCACGAGCGGGTGCGCAACATGTTCGGCGACGCCGGGCTAACTACCGGTTTCACAGTGCAGCAGCTTATGTACGACGACCCAGGTGACCTGTCGAAGGCGATCATGGTATTCAGGCCAAACGGCGGGTCAAATATCCGCACCGATCTCGGTTCTGAGTATCACGTCCTGGTTGATGTCGTAGGCGCGAAAGATAAGCGCAAAGACGCGCTCAACGCTGTGCAGCGCATCGTCGACTACGTCCAGGCCAACCCCATGGCTGACGAGTGCGTCGGCTACATCCAGAACATGGGCGCAATTCCCGCGCCGGTGCTCACAGAAGAAGGGCGAATAGTCTTCCGACTCCAGTTCGCCTGCACTTACGGCGAATAGCCATTCCCAACCAAATAACCCGCTTCGGCGGGTTTTCTTTTTTATACGTCAAAGAGGAGTTTCACATGGGTAACTGCCCGAACTCGAACGAGCGCCTTTTCGGCGGTGCGGTCGTGCTGGAAGTCGCCGATGGCTGCCCGGATGTCAAACCACTTGAGTCTGAGTGGATGGCGCTGGCCGCTGGTACGTCGAAGGGCTTCGACTTCAACCCAAACTCGGTTACCTCTGATGCGGATGACGGCGGCGGCTATGTCGAGACCATCATCACCAACAGTGACTTCACCCTGAGCTTTGAAGGTGAAGTGCGCAAGAAGGACAAACTGGATCAGTACGGCGTTGGCAAGTTCATCAAGTATTTCGCTGACGAGCTGAAGGCCAAGCGCCAGCCTGGGATCTGGGTGCGCATGGATTACGGCCCGGTCGAATTCGTCGGCTATATGAACATCACGGCGCTGAGCTCTGACGGCGGTACCAACGACATCGTCACGTTCTCTACCGAGTTCAAAGTCGGTGATGCAACCACCATCGAAGTGAACGAGCTGACTGCTGTAGCGGTGACTGGCGTAACGGTAACTCCGGCTACCAGCACCGGCACGGCAGGTGGCACCAGCACTTTCACGGTGAACATCTCACCAACCGGCGCTACAAACAAAGATTTCACTGTAGCGACAACCGATGCGACCAAAGCAACGGCCAGTGCCTCCGGCAACACCGTTACCGTGACACGTGTCGCCACCGGCAGCGCGCAGATCATCGTCAACACCGAAGACGGCAACTTTGTGGCTGTGCATACGGTCACCGTTACCTAACGGACATTCCAAAGGGCGGCGTGCTGCCCTTGATAATGACTGTTTAATGGAAGGCATATGACTGCTTTAACCGATATTGGCGAACTCTCTATCAGCGACAGCCGCGAAGGCGGGAAAGATTACCTGCTACGGCCTTCATTCGAGGCTATGACGAGGATCGGCACCCCAGAAGAGATTGTGCGGGCATACGCCACCATCCACGGCAATGATGTCACTCAGTTGATTGAGGTTTGCGCTGGCACGCTTGGGTGCTTTCCTGAATGGCTGTCTCCTTCTTTCAACCGCTCCGCTGAGAAACTTTTATCAACGTGCATGCTGGTGCTGCAATCGTGCTGCGATGACGACCTGGCGCCAATGATAGGCGAGTGGAAGGGGTGGCGGCACTGCGTCGTATACCGGCCGGGCAGATTGCCAAAGAACGACATTATCGTGCTGGCGCAGCACCTCATGCAGCACGGCATCGTCGGAAAAGCCAGGGTTCGCCAGTTGCAGCGCCATGAAACAGGCGAGCGCACAACAGAGTTTAAAGCATTCGACTACATCAGCGCAGCTCGCAGCCACTTCGGCATGAATCGCGCCGAAGCCTCGCAGTTAACGATGACCGAATTTCAGATGCTGCTGGCGGCGAAATATCCGGATCAGAAAGGCTTCACACGCGAAGAGTACGACAGCATCGCTGACGAATACCTGGCTAAACAGGCCGCGCGCAGGGCAAAGCGATCTTGAGTGAAGCAGCCTTTGATATCAATAAGGATCTTGTCGGTTGGCTATTGACATTCAACTGTTTACTGATTCAATTGTGTTAAATGATACTAAACAATTAACCTTCAAAGTCGGAACATAATGATTATACCCGTAGTTTCTGATGGTAAAAAGCTTATTGAATCAGGTGTTTTTAATAGTATTTTCAATAACATAAATGAAAGTCAGTTACAGTTTGTTCACGACGGACTTGTCGTTAAACTTGTTATTTCTGCGCATTTTGATAATCCGTTAAATCTTCCTGCCAATCAGCTTCCCAGTTTTACGGCAGCTGTAGAGAATGGCGAGGTCATGCTTCGCCAGCCAGTAAGATGTAACGAGAATACAGGTGTCACTAATGGTTTTGCGGCCATGTTAGTGCCACTGGAGATCGGAGTTAAAAATAACGGGAAAAAGATATACATGTCGTGGACAATCGGTGTTGCTCGATCAATCGGTGGAGTGTTGGTAGCGACTACACATTACTCGTTTTATGAGGATGTGTAATGAATAATATCCAACCACATATTGGTGATCAGCATGGAGCGCCTGAGCCACAAGACGTGAAGCCATCTGTCAAAAGCTCTAACTCTGGTGGTGAGTACATTCCGGGTACGATTGCTCAGCAGATTGGAACTGGAGAGCATGCTAGAGATTCATTCATATGGATGACCCTAAAATATTGCTTTTATCTTGGGGCGATTTTTAGCGTTTGCATTATGTTGGCTTACTTCCATTTTGTTTTTGACAAAAGCGATCCTGACAAGATCGATGTGGTTGCGGCATTGAAAGATGTATGGTCAATTTTCACGCCTATTCTCACGCTAGCGTTGGGTTATGCCTTCGGTAAACGAGAAAATACCAACTAAACATTACAACTGAATTTCCTTAGCTATAGACCCGCCTCGGCGGGTTTTTTTATACCCGGAGAATGACATGGCAGATGAGAAGAGCGCCGGTAGCATCGTTTATGAAATCAGCGCCGACGTTGAGCCGCTGTTACAAGGCGGCAAACAGGCCATTGATGCTCTGGATAAACTGGAGGCTGCGGCACAGCAATCAGGCAAGGGGATGGATAACCTCGACGAGAGCACCTCACAAACCGGGGCCGCGTTTACAGAACTGGCTGGATATGCCAACTCCATGGACAACCAGCTGCGCAAGCTGAACACCAACGTGAGTGGCATTGCCCGTGCAATGGAAGAGGCCAGAAGCGGCACCGGTGGTGCGAGCAGTGAATTCAGCCGTGCAGAATCAATCATCGAGGCGCTGGGTAACCAGTTGGCTGTGCTGGATGAAGCGCAGGAGAATGGCGCGCGTAGTGCTGCCGTCCTTGCTGCACAACTCCGCGCCGGGTCGAAAGCGACAGACGAAGAGAAGAAGAAGATCGGCGAGTTGACCGGGCGGCTCTTCGACATGAAAGGTGCTGCTGATACTTCGATGGGCAGCAACAAAGGCTGGAAGTCCAGCATGCAGCAGGCTGGTTACCAGGTGCAGGACTTTATCGTACAAGTCCAGGGTGGGCAGTCTGCATTGGTAGCATTCGCCCAGCAGGGATCGCAACTCGCTGGCGCGTTCGGGCCTGGCGGCGCTGTTTTCGGTGCCATAATTGCGCTTGGTTCAGTTCTGGCGGGTGTGCTTATCACTTCGCTTAATGGCGGCAAGAATGCCATGGACGCGCTGAAAGATGCAGCCGAAGCGATGGACAAGGTTATCAACGTCTCTATCAATGGCGTGGCCGCGCTGTCTGACAAATATGCGTACCTGGCGAAGACCAACGCTGAGGTCGCAACGCTGATGCGTAACCAGGCGCTCCTGGAGTACAACGAGGCGATCAACAAAATACCGAAAGCCATCAGCGACGCATCAAGTTCTCTACTGTCTTTCGGTGATAAAGCGTTGTCGGCGTTCTCTGGCGGCTATGCATCGGTAGATGGATTTAATGACCGTCTGGCTACTCTGGAAATTACCACCGATAACTATGCCGAGGCAGTTAAGCAGGCATACGGCGCAGGTCAGGCGTTCCAGGCTACTGCGAACAGCATCGGCAATACCGTTGGAGCCGTAGCGGACAAGTTCGGCATCACCGAGCAGAAAGCATTTGAGCTGAGCAAGCAGCTTTCAGATATTGCCAAAAACCCATCGCCAGAGGCTTTACAGCGTCTGGCTACAGAGTTGCAGAACACGCAGAGCTCTACTGAAAAGGGGCAAACCGCGCTCACAGCGTTCGTTGGTAAGTTGGTAGAGCTTTCGCGTGAGGCCGTAATCGCCAAAGGCAACGTCGCGGCGCTCAAGCAAGAGACAGACAACCTCACCAGCGGCCAGAAGAACCTGATCAAGCAGTCAGAACGTAATCTGGCACTGTCTAAGCTCCAGGGGGAGGCCCGCGCGCGGTTGCAGGCTCAATACGCTGCCGAAGATGCCGGATTTGCGAAGGATGATCCGCATGCCAAGCAGATGGAGGATGACGCTGCCGCTACGTACAAAAATACGCAGGCGCAAAAGACACTTCAGACCGAGCAGAAGAAAGGCGCCTCTCAGGCTGATTCTATTGCTCAGAAACTGGCGAACCTGAAGCAGCAGTCAGAGCTTGCTGCCGAATCAACCAATAATCTGAGTCGCGAGCAGGCGATCCTGAATGCGCAGCAGTCTCTCGGAAAAGGAGCCACTAAAGAACAGATCGCGCTGGCGGGGCAGTACGCCGCAACAAAATGGGACACTGCCAACGCACTCAAAGCACAAGCCGCAGCCGAGAAACTCCTGCCAGAAGCGCGCGAAAACGCAAGCTATAAGCAGGATGTTCAGGATCTGAATACCTCGCTGGCTGCTAAGAAAATCAGTCAGGAGCAGTTCAATCAGACATCTGAAAGACTGGAGGCCACACACCAGGCAAACCTCGCAAAAATCCGCGCGCAGCAGGCGGTGACGCCACAGCAAGATGCTGTCGGTGGAGTTGACCCTGTTCAGCAACTGGCGAACGAGAACGCCCGCAAGTTGGCGCTCATTCAGGCATTCGAACAGCAGGGGCTTATCACTCACCAGAACGCACTTATGCTGCGTGCTAACGCTGACAAGGAGTACGAGCAGGCACGTGTTGCGGCGCAGTGGGAGATATTCCGTAATCAGAGCGCCGGGAACGCAGCGATCGCTGCATCTGTTGACTCACTGGCTGGGAATGCTTCTAACGCCTTTACTGGACTTATCACCAAAAGTATGGACGCCGAAGAGGCAGCTAAATCTTTAGGAAGAACTGTTTTAAATAGCCTAGTAAACACATTTGTGCAGATGGGCGTCGAGTGGGTTAAGTCGGCCATTATGGGACAGACGGCCACTACCGCGGCGGTTGCAGCATCCACCACGGCACAGGCAGCAGGCATTGCCACCACGACAGCGACTTCGACGGCTGCGGCTGCGGCTACTACGGCGGCATGGACTCCGGCGGCCATCATGTCCTCCGTGGCTTCATTCGGCGGTGCAGTGGCTATTGGTCTTGGTGCGATGGCTGGCATCCTGGCACTGTCAGGAAAACGTAAAAACGGCGGGCCAATTCAGGCTGGTGGCATGTACCAGGTAGGCGAGGGCGATAAGCCTGAAATCTTCCGCGCCAATAATGGCAGCCAATACATGGTGTCTGGCGATAATGGAACCATGCTCAGCAACAAGGACATTACTTCAGGTGGAGGGGGCGGTGCTCCGATTCTCAACATCTACAACTACTCATCCGCCTCTGTAGATGCTCAGGCTACACAGAACGGCGATGGTTCATGGACGCTTGAAGCTTTTATAGCTGACATGAATAACGGTGGCCCAGCAAGCAACGCCATAACCAGCAACATGAACGTTAAACGCACGCCAAGAGGGCAGGGCTGATGCCAATTATCGACTATCCCGACTGGCTGCCGCTGGCGCAGAAGGCCAGCAAAAACATGACGCTCGATACCGGGTTCCAGACCGATCAGCCAGCGGTCGGCCCGGCTATCTTCCAGAACCTTACCGACGACCTGAAAGTGACCTGGTCCCTCACGTGGATTTTCACCTTGGCGGAAGACCGAGCATTTCAGCAATGGTTACGTAGTCCCAACTATCTTCACGGCGGTCTTTATTGGTTCAGAATGCCGATAAATCTTGGCGGTAGTGGCTTGCAAGTTCAGGAGCTTCACTTTACGAAAGATGGTTTCCCTGTCCAGACCAATATTTCTGGCGGGGTGGTGACCTGGACGGGAACCGTTATTGCCAACCACCTGTACAACGCCGATGACGAGTTTGACGACGTAATTGTTGAGCTGCCGCCGCCGTGGCCTTCAGTGCTTGATATCGTGGTGACTGGCTATCCGGACGGACGCGATCCGGAATCACTGCCGAGGGTGCCGTAATGCCGAGCTTCAGGGAGTATAAGCAGCAGCGTCCGACGCGCGGGCTGTACGACACCATCACGTTCTACCACCCCTCCTTTGGCTACGTCCGCCTGGTCGATAAGCAGTTCTTCCCGAAGACGCTTGGCGGCCAGACGTACACACCCGCCCGTTTTGAAATCGAAGAGAGCCAGCAGAGCGGCACGCCGGTGATCGACGCGACGGTGAAGTTAGGGCGGCTGTCGTCTGACATCAAAGCGCTGATGAAGCGGTGGAAGGGGGCGGCGCGGCTAACAGCTATTACGGCCACGCGGCAGATCTTCGACAGCGGCGACGTGTCTGTGCCGATTAAGTCCTGGCAGCTTTACGTCAAGACGGTGGATATCGATGCTGATGCCGCATCGGTCACGCTCTCCGTCACCAATCCTCTGAATAACAATATTGGTCGCCTTTATGATCCAGTCGAGTACACGGGACTTCAGTACCTCTGATTTTATCAGCAGGATGATCGGCGTGCCGTGGGCTAACCGGGCGTGTTCGTTCGAAAAGGTGGATTGCTGGGGGCTGGTGGTGCTGTATTACCGACACGTTCTCGGCATTGAGCTGCACCAGACACCGGACTACGAAGCCGGTGAGGACTTCTTCACCTGCTATCAGGGTGACGTCGTCTTCTGGCGCCAGGTCGATAAACCGATCGAAGGCGGGATATTCGTCGGGTACCGAGGCGCGCAACCGGCGCATGTTGGCCTGGTGCTGAACCGAAAAGCCATTCATGCGCGCGGGGAAAACGGAAGCGTGAAAGAGGATTCATTGCTGGTCATTCAGCGGGCATTCACCAAAGTGGAGTACTTTTCGTATGGCGCTGGTTGAGATATCGAATTTTCCAGGAACGCCTAAGCTGCGTTGTAGGGTGCCAAACGGCACCCTTTTTTATGACTGGCTGGCGGCCAATGACGCTACCTTTCACCGCGATCTGCTGATCGTCCGCAACGGCGTAAAGCTGGGTGACGATGATGAGCTGGCGTTTGAGCTGAGCGAGCTGGACCACATCCAGATATTCGACCAGCCAAAGGGCATTGTCGACGACATCCTGAGCCCGATCTTTAAAGTGGTGGGCCAGGTGTTTTCGTTCCTGGCGCCGAAGCCGGCAATCGCGAACAACGGTGGTAATACCGTCGACTCGCCCAACAATAGCCTGACCGGTCAGACAAATATCGCGCGAGTTTACAAGGCCAAGCCGGACATCTACGGTCAGATCCGTTCGTACCCTGACCTGATTCAGGAATCGGTATTTGAATACGTGCACCAGACGTCTACGGATGGCGGCCTGAAGTTCGTCACAGAGTGGATGTGCGTCGGTATTGGAAAATATGACCGAGAATCTATTCGCTACTCAGAATCTAGCCTGGGGAGCATGGCCGGCGCTGAATACCAGTTCTTCGAGCCAGGTGAAGTAATCCCGCAGATCGTCGAAGGTTACGGGTTCGATGACGTCGACGGGCAGGAGGTCCCTGGGCAGAACGAAGCCAGCGACTTCCCTATCGAAACAGCAACGGCAAACACGGTGGTCAGCGGAACGTATTCCGGCGGCCAGATAGCTATGAAAATCGTTAAGCAGGCTGAGTTCGACTATTTCATGGGTCTGGTTCTGCCGCACGCTGTGACTTTCACCATCAACGTGACGTACAGCACGGCCTCAGGCAGCGTCACCACCGACGCGACATTCTCAGGCACGCTGATTTCAGCGGTTGAAACAAACGACGGTGCAGTGGTTAACCCGGTGCGCTGGTACACGTTTACGATGAACCTGCTCGAAGGACCGCAGGACATCCCGGCGAATGCCACGATCAACACCACGAAATTCATCCTCAACGATAACGAGGCGCTGGTGGTTGGGCCGTTCTTTTCCCCGGTCGAGTCAACGCAGCTGTGGCTGCATACCCAGTCCAGCCTCGGCGGGAAGAAAGAGACCAACTGGAAGGTTGTCATCTGGAAAATCGACGACGACTACAACCAGGTGCCGGGAACGCAGCAGACGTTTACGTACCGGCAGACGACGCCGCACCAGTCGACGAGCGAGGTGTTTTATCGCACTGACAAGATCACTCCGACCGGCGGGTTCGGGAAATACGCGGTCAGCTTCCAGCGCACGGATAACTCCGGTGACGCGTCACTGCTCAAGGTCGAAGAGATCCACAGCATCAACATCAGGACAAACGTCGTTCACCCTACCGACACGCTTGTGCGAGTAAAAGTCCGCGCGACAGAGAACGCTCTTGGCAGCCGCGAGCGCAAATATAACGCACTGGTGACGCGCCACACCATTACGTACGACCTGGACACGCAGACGGTGGATTACACCCTGAGGCCGTCGCGCTCGTTCGCTGATGCAGTGGCTCACACCTGGCTCATCATGGGTGAGCAGCCGGTAAGCAGCATTGACCTGTACGGACTGTACTCGATCGCCGAAAGCCTGCCTGATGAGCGACTGGGCTACTTCGACTACACGTTTGACGACGAGAACGACTCACTCGGCGACCGCGTGCAGGCGATCTGCAATGCTGCGTCGGTTGTGGCGTACTGGGACGACGGCGTGCTGACGTTTACCCGCGATCAGAAAGTTGACTACCCGGCGGCGGTATTCAACCGGGCCAACATGAAGACGGACGAGTACAAAATGACGTACGAAGCTACTCTTCCAGGCGGTTATGACGGCGTGCAGGTGTCCTACGTTCACCCGACCACGAACAATAAGACGTACATCAACTACCGCGTGCTGAACGGCGCCATCGTCGAGCAGGAAGCGGAAAACCCTAACAAGCTGGAGATCGTCGGCTTCCGTAATGAGTACCAGGCTCGGGAGCGCGCATTACGCGAAACCAAGCGCCTTATCTACTCGCGCGTGAAGATGAACGCCAAAGTGTTTGAGGACGGCATTATCCAGGTCGGTAGCGTCATCCAGATGCCAGACATCTACGACAGCAACCAGCAGCAGGGTTACATCACCGGCCGCGCCGGGAATAACTTCGATACCAGCGAGCCGATCACATTTACTGGGGATATGTATGTGCTTGTCACCGACAGTATGGGTAACCCAACTCTGCGCTATCCGGCCACCGCCCGCAGCGACACTAAGTACGGCTTCACCGCGGCTATCCCCAACATTCAGCTCAATATCTGGAACGGAGACACTGTGCAGCTCCCGTCCCGCTACCTCATCGCGACCGTTGAGGAACTGGACAGTCAGCTATGGACGGTCAACAGCATCAAACCTAACACAGATAACACGGTATCTCTGACCGTCGCAGAATACAGCGACGCCATCTACCAATAAGAACCGTCCCCGACCAACCATACCCGGCCACCGCGCCGGGTTTTTTTATGGAATCAATATGGCTACCACACCTACTCAAAAACCGGTCCCGAGCGAATCACCGATTGACCTGAAATACAACGCCGGGAAAATTGACGAGTTCGTTACCTCGATGGGATGGACTTACACTGACCGTTTCGGCAATAAGCATTATACGATCGAGGGACTGCGCTGGCTGGCACAGCAGGCCATCTCCCAGTTCGGGTATATTACTCTGGACAGCTTTGAAGACGGAAATACCATCACACTGCCAAATCAAGTTCTGCGCCTCAATGCGACCGGAGAGTATTATCGCTGGGATGGTCCATTGCCAAAAATGGTGCCAGAGGGCTCAACTCCGGAAAGCACTGGTGGGGTTGGTATAGGCAAATGGCTGTCTGTTGGCGACGCATCACTGAGATCTCAATTAGCGTCCATATCCGGATTTAATCTTGTAGGTCAGGTGCCAGATGTAACTACATTACGCAATACCGAACCGACAACAGCCAGCCAGAGAATCCTCCTTCGCGAATACACAGCAGGTACAGGGTATGGTGGCGGTCAGCTTAGATCCGTTCTCGATGGAAGCGCATACACCGACAACGGCGTTACCGTGTTCAAAACCCCAGGTGGCGCAGCGTGGATCAGGATTAACGCGGATGTCATCACGTCTTTTATGGCTGGAGCAGTGCCTGACAATGGCGTTACAGATAATACTGCAGCTATCAACCGTTTCCTTCTGGCCGGTAAAAAGCTCGTAATGGGTGATGGAATTTTTGGTCACTCAGGTCAGATAACGATGCAAAATGGCATCAATCTTGACATGTCAGGGGCGGTTATCAAACCCTCATCAACGCTGCTGATCGCGGCATGGCGCGGGGATAACCTGAGTGATGTCAAAGTAACCAATGTTAATATGGAGGGCACTGGATTAGACAATACCACCGGTAACGGCCAGTTAATGCTTTTTGTTAACTGCCAGCGCTGTATTGTCGATAGTGCAACCTTCACTAAATCCCCCAACGACGGCCTGCGGTTTATCGGTTGTACGCGTTGCATTGCGTCGAATGTTATTTCTTACAACAACCTTTCAGTAGGCATCCAGGATCGCGATGGTGACTACAACACTATTATTGGCTGCAAGTGCAGCGGTAACGGTAATACCGGATTAGCATCAAGCACAGGTGGTCGTGGTATCCTTACCTGGCGCAGTGTTGGTACCAAAATTATCGCCTGCGATGCATTTAACAATACCGAGTACAATATCCGTGCCTACTCTCAGGCTGGTGATTCTCGCGGTTCGTCACAGATACTTATCTCTGATCCCCATGTCGGTGACGCAGGTAAGATTGATATCTATATCTATAACGAAATCGGTAGCCTTGCAGAGATCGTAGTGTCTAACCCGATGGTTCGCCGGACGACGCAACCAGAGGGCGCGATGATCGCGCTGCAGGGAACTCGCGTAAGCTGCAATGGCGGCAGTCTTGTTAAGTCAGGAGACAGGCTCACAGTGCCATGCTTCTCCTTATTCCAGACTGATAGTGCAGCAGTTCGTGGCGTGACAGTTGGTAACGTAGGTCAGCTGTTCAGCTTCTCATCGGCTAACAACACTCTTATTACTGGGTTGATTGCAAACTGTGCAACGGTATGCGGCACTGCTGGTGGCAATGGCAGCATGTATAAAGGTAACAGCTTCATTCATGGTGGCTCTGGTGTATCAGACGTTGCGATCGATGCAGGGACAGATCCATGCAGCATAATCTCTAATGTGTTCGCTGGGTTCTGGAGAAATATTTCATGGAACTCACAGAAAATGACTATTTCAGACAATGAAAGCAGCGGCACCACAGAGCTATCAATGAGGATGTTTGGTGATGGAATTGGAAACCTATATATGGGCCCCAACAGATGGGATACCGCGAGCAACCCAACTCTATTAGCAAGCCTGCAGAAGCAGGGCGGCCCAACTGCGTTACCGGTATGGTATGCAGATGCCGCCCCAACTTCTACCTCACTAACAAATCCTGTTGGTTCCAGGGTTTTAAAAGCAACTCCGGTGGTAGGTCAACCTAAAGGTTGGCTATGTACGGTTTCTGGAGCTCCTGGTACATGGGTAGCCGAAAGTAACCTTTAATCACCTTGCGCTGTACACAGTGAAATAACCGTAAGAGTCAACCTTGGTAAACCCATTGAGCGGCTTATCCGACACTATGTGGTCAAAGCCGCTTTTACTTATCTCTTTATCAAACTGATCCTGATTACTTACTATTGTTACCTGTTTATCAGGCAGGCAATCTGTAAGCCCATTCAGACGGTATGGGGCCGATATAAAGTAAATAGTTTCGCCGCTTAAAGCTACATTGCAATATGGTTTGTTATTCGAAAATGAATAATCAACCTTGCCGGCCTTATAAGTTACGATTGAGAATGAGACAATTGCAACGCAAACCGCAATTCCTAGCGCCTTGTGTATCCTGACTGCTACTATCATAACTGTAGTATAGACAAATGCCAGAACGGGAATCGCCGGGTAAACATACCGAGGAACCTTGTAAGGAGCGAAAGTCATCACAAACAGCCACCAAATAATTGTTGATGATATGGCTATCAATATGAATGGCTTATTCATGTCAGCTTTTTTCCAGAGGAATGAAGCTACAACACATATAATGAATGCCCCGAATGCAAACCAGAAGTGTGGATGATATGTCCCAAGATCATGAAGAGTATTCACAGCCTTTAGCATGTTTTCATGAAGACTGTCAGATTTTGATAAAGCCTCACTCTGTCTAGATCCTCCAACGAAGAAGTAAGGAGGATAAATGGTGTATGCAACAATGCTGGTTGTCAGTGCAAATTTCAAGCATGTCAACGCAAGGTCTTTGTAGTTTTTATCACAGTTAAACATGGCATAAATCAACACCATGAGCATCACAATAAAAACATAAACCACTGAGAAATAACCAGTAAGAAGAGTAAAGGCAGTAACAATTGAATAACAAATAATGAATTTGGTGCTAGGTAATACATTCCTCATATAGGACATCGTCATGGACAGGAACGCCAAGGTCATGGTCTCCTGAAGCTGATACGGCCTGGCAAATATGGTGTTTGATATTGTCTCGTAGCATATGAACGCCACTATAACCGATGATATTGTCACCAAATGACTGCGCGACAGTTGATAGGCCATATGGCTGAATATCAACATAGAGGCAACAGACAAGACAATGTTAAGCTGAACAGCCCACAGCAATGTGAAGTAAAATTTATCGCTGGAAGTTCCTGTAAACCATATCCTCAGAAGAGAGTAGTACAAATTGCTGTGTGGTGTATCTCTGTTGAATACCCATAGGCTTTTTAGGTCACCTAGCATCCCAGATATGGTTACATCATTAAACCACATCGCACCCCTAAGCTGATCGCCTGTCAACTTTAATACATCCGGGAATGCTTTATCGAATCCATAAGGATTGTACGCCGAAAGTATAAAGGACATGGACTCATCAACATGAAGCCCTTGCCGCATGAATAACCAGTACTCACGCAATAAAATCATCGATATTATTAAAATGGCGTAAGCCGCAACAACTCTTTTACCAGAAATCATTTTCTTCCCTTCAACACATATCTTGGCCGGCTCTTAACTTCTACATAGATTCTTCCTATGTATTCACCAAGTACTCCTATCCCTATCAACTGAATTCCACCAAGGAAAAGTATTGATACCAATAATGAAGGATAGCCTCTCACTGCATTTCCAAACGCAATGGTATCAATGATCATCCACGCACCATACAGGAAAGCCGCGCCTGCAACGAACAGACCAATATAAGTCCACATGCGCAACGGGAAAGTAGAGAAGCTGGTAATCCCCTCGAGGGCAAGGTTCCATAGCTTCCAGCCGTTGAATTTCGTGCTTCCAGCAACGCGTTCTGCGCGAGCATATTCCACGACATCGGTACGGCCGCCAACCCAACTCAATACGCCCTTCATAAACAGATTACGTTCAGGCATGAGCTTAATGTTTTCTACCACCTCGCGAGACATCAGGCGGAAGTCACCAACGTTTTCTTCAATCTTCGGGTTGCTGATTTTGTTGTGCAGCTTATAGAACCATTCAGCGGTCTTGCGCTTCAGTCTGCCATCTGTAGAGCGATCAGATCGTTTAGCCAGAACCATATCAGCACCGGCCTGCCACTTCTCGATCAGGTGAGGAATGACTTCGATAGGATCCTGCAAGTCTACGTCAATCGGGATAATCGCTTCACCTGTCGCATGGTCAAGACCGGCGAACAAAGCTGGTTCTTTCCCAAAGTTACGAGTGAATGACAGTGGAACAACAAGTGGATCGGCAACAGCAAGCGCGTTGATAATTGATTCTGTCGCGTCTTTACTGCCGTCATTGATGAAGACTATCTCTACTTCATGTTGCTGAAGCCCTTCAAATTCCCGAACCGTTTTATAAAAAATAGGTATCGCGTCTTCTTCGTTGAAGACGGGAACGACCAGAGAAATTTTCATTTCGCATCCCTAAAGACAATGAACTTTGAATAAATAAAACCGCACACCAGACTGATTGCGGAGAAGAGAATGAGAGTCACAATTGGAGCCATACCGGACTTATCGGCAGCCCAACCAACAGTTGCGCTCAAGGATCCCATAAACCCTACATACAGCATGTAGCGCATCGTGGTTGTCGAAGACTTAAACGTGAACCTGGCGTTTGCAAAGAAGCTGAATGACACCGCCACAACGAACCCGGCGAAGTTACCAAGTGCCTGGCCTGTGTGAAACGCATATATGCAAATAGCGAACACAACCCAGTGAATGAGCGTGTTGATAACACCTATTGATGTGTACTTGGCGAATAACTTTAACATTATAGAAATCAGTGAATTCGGAAAGGTCTGAAGTTTAGCATCACTGTCCAACTTGATCGACTCTCATATTTGACGATACTGTATATAAATACAGTTGTTTTGGGAGGTTGCCATGGAGGCAAAAGCTCAGCGATTCAGGCTTGAAAAATTATGTGGGGTTAACCGCTACTCCTGCTTGGTTGAAACGTCAGGCGGTTATGCGCTTTTTCAGCCTGATCTTGTGCCATCCAACGGAACACGCGTGCTGGTAAATGCGTTCGGACAACTACAGTTCGCGGTCGTTATGGGCGGTTCGCTCATCACCGAAGACGGTGAATGCATAGAAGGTGATGCTTTAGATGAAATCGATGTCATGGGAGTTGTGACCTTTTTTATCAATGGCGCTGCGGCGTTCACAGACGACAATCCGGTGATGTGATGTTTGCCCTGGTCGATGTGAACTCATTTTATGCCAGTTGCGAGACGGTATTCAGACCAGACCTGCGTGGTCGGCCGGTGGTTGTTCTTTCGAATAATGACGGCTGCGTAATAGCGCGTAGCGCCGAAGCAAAGGCTGTCGGGATAGCGATGGGTGAGCCGTTCTTCAAGCAGAAGGAATTGTTCCGGCGCGCTGGTGTTGTTTGCTTCAGCAGCAACTACGAGCTCTATGCAGATATGTCCAGCCGGGTAATGACCACACTGGAAGAAATGAGCCCTCGCGTGGAAATTTACAGCATAGACGAAGCATTCTGCGATCTGACCGGCGTAAGAAACTGCCGGGACCTGACTGAGTTCGGGAAAGAGATCCGCGCGACTATTTTACAGCGGACACATCTCACAGTCGGCGTCGGCATAGCTCAGACCAAGACGCTGGCTAAGCTGGCTAACCATGCTGCGAAAAAATGGCAGCGGCAGACGGGCGGCGTGGTCGATCTCTCAAACGTCGACCGACAGCGGAGGTTGCTGGCGCTGGTGCCGGTAGAGGATGTCTGGGGCGTTGGTCGTCGCATTAGCAAAAAGCTGAACGCCATGGGCATCAAAACCGCACTGGACCTTTCAGAGCAGAGTACGTGGATTATCCGAAAACACTTTAACGTTGTGCTGGAGCGAACCGTCCGCGAGCTGCGCGGCGAGCCATGCCTGGATCTGGAGGAGTTCGCCCCGGTAAAGCAGGAAATTGTATGCAGCCGATCGTTTGGCGAACGCATTACAGATTATGAGCAGATGAGGCAGGCTATATGCAGTTATGCGGCCCGTGGAGCTGAAAAGCTACGTGGTGAGCATCAGTACTGCCGTTTTATCTCCGCTTTCGTCAAGACATCACCTTTTTCCCTTAATGAGCAGTATTACGGAAACAGCGCATCGGTAAGACTGCTCACGCCAACTCAGGACAGCAGAGACATCATCAACGCCGCGGTAAAGTGTCTGGACAAAATATGGAAGGACGGTCACCGGTACCAGAAAGCGGGTGTCATGCTGGGTGACTTCTTCAGCCAGGGCGTGGCCCAACTCAACCTGTTCGACGACAGCGCTCCGCGTGCCGGAAGTGAAAAGTTGATGGAAGTGCTGGATCACCTGAATGCAAAGGACGGAAAGGGCACGCTCTATTTTGCCGGGCAGGGTATACAGCAGCAGTGGCAGATGAAGCGTGAAATGCTGTCGCCTCGATACACTACGAGATTTTCAGATTTGCTTGTTGTCCGATAAAAGAGTTGCGCACCTGATAAATCTTACAATCGGATCGGTGGTGATTATGCTGATGGTATGGGAAGGCTTAAAGCGGCAAGTTGCGAAACTGGAAGGAGCTACGCAAAGTTTAGCGGTGGGGCATGGGTGGGGCACAAAACAGCACTCGTTCTAAGGCGAACTTAGACGACTGATGTTTTTGACGACTATAACCATCTGTTATTTGGTGCGCTCTTGGACGATCTTTGTCGATTAATAAAAATGTATGCTCATGTCATGGGGATGCAGGTGTAAACCTTCCAATCTTACGCTGGCAGCCTGATGGCTTTAATGCCACAATATTTTTTTCTTCGCATGCAGGAAAGATGATGAAAAAAGTAGCAATTGTGGCTGCGATGCTGACGTTAGCGGGATG
The DNA here is from genome assembly GCF_004136805.1 of Enterobacter cloacae complex sp. GF14B. Classification (NCBI taxonomy): domain Bacteria; kingdom Pseudomonadati; phylum Pseudomonadota; class Gammaproteobacteria; order Enterobacterales; family Enterobacteriaceae; genus Enterobacter; species Enterobacter cloacae complex sp. GF14B. The sequence continues at coordinate 51,150 of NZ_QFRV01000006.1, read as the reverse complement.
TGTTCAGGTTGATAACTATCAGGAAGTGATTAAGCACCCGGTACCTTCGCAACTGGCAGGTTACTGGCAGTCGAAAGGTCCGCAGAGCGCGATGGTGAGCCCGGAAGCGATCGCCACGCTGGTGGTGACGCCAGAAGGGGATACGCTGGATTGCCGTCAGTGGCAGCGCGTTATCGCGGTGCCGGGTAAGATCATGCTGCGTTCAGATGATTATTATAACGTGACCGAAAAACGAGACGTCTATCCGCTCGATCGTGATGGGGCGGCGCTGGAGTATGACGGCATGGAACTGTACAAGGTTGACCGCCCAACGGTGGAATGCGCAGATTACCTGAGCAAGAATCCGCTGGAGAGTAAGCTTCCGTAACTTTTAACCCGAAGCAAAAAACTTGTTTGAGAACGACTGAAGGCTTTCAGCGATGCTCTGGTCCGGCTGTAAATCGCTGAGGCGTTTCCTGTAGGCCGGGGCGAGGCGCAGGGATGCGCCGAGAGGGCGGGCTTTACAGGGATGTTACCTCCGCCCGTCCCCGATAAGCCGGAAGGAATAAGCCGAAGGCACCGCGAAGCGGCGATTTTCCGCCGGAAGCCCGGGTCGCCAGGGTGGTGGCGACTGAGCCACCCTGGCACGTTCACCGGTTATGTTGTGACAGAGTAGCAAGGAACATAACGTGAACGGAATGACCACCAGAGCCGTATGTTCCCCCTCACCCCAGCCCTCTCCCTCAAGGGAGAGGGGGCCGTCTGTGCAGACATTATTTTGTGAGGATGGCGTACGCTTCGGGAGCGGGTCCGCAGACCGCACTGTTCCAGCCCTACAGCGCGTCCTCAATCACCCAGACGCTGACGCTTCCCCCGTTACAGAAGAACGTCCCTTCGCCATCCGCCGCCGTGGTCACGGTTTCCTCGCGGTTGCCTAAAAAATCACGCCAGGTCTTATTGCCGTAATTTTCCCCGAGGCAGATCGTCTTCTCGCCGTCATCACCATTCGACAGCACCACCACACAGCCCGGGTGCTCCTCAGTCCCGCTGCGGCTGAACGCAATGCAGTTTGGATGATCGAAAAACAGCGTCTGCACGCCGTGGGCAAAACGCTGCCGGGCGAGGATAAGCTCGTGGAGTTGTTCAATCACCGGCATATCGATGTGATACGTCTCGCCATCCCCGCCGGTGTCGTCATAGCTGGCGCCAAAAAGATCCGGGTAGAACACGCTCGGCACGCCGTTTTCACGCAGCAGGATGAGCGCGTAGGCCAGCGGTTTGAACCAGGCTTCAACCGGGGCTTCCAGCGCCTGCAAGGGTTGGGTGTCGTGGTTGGCAACCAGCGTCACGGCATGGAACGGATCGGCTTCCACCAGCGTACCGGTGAAAATCTGGCTCATATCGTAGTCGCGTCCCTGGCGTGAGGCTTCGTGAAATTTCATTTGCAGTGGCGCATCAAACAGCATGGTTTTGCCGTCCACCTGATTGATGTAGTGCTGCAATTTATCCACTTCGTGTGACCAGTATTCCGCCACGATAAACAGCGGCTGCGGGGCCACCTCCTGGACGTGCTCAATCCACTCTTTATAGAACCAGGCCGGGATGTGTTTTACCGCGTCAAGGCGGAAGCCGTCGCAGTGAGTTTGCTCCATCACCCAGCGCGCCCAGTATTTGATCTCCTCCGTTACCGCATGGTTGCGAAAATCAATATTTTCACCCATCAGGTAATCGAAATTGCCCATCTCGTCGTCGACCTGATCGTTCCAGCCTTCGCCGGTGTAGTCGTTGACGATTTTGAAGATACCGTCCTCATTGGGGTTTTCAATGTGATCGATACCGCTAAAGCATTTGTAATCCCATATGAACTGCGAATACTGGCCGGCCCGAACGGGAAAGGTGTAGCGCGTCCAGGCTTCGCATTCGATGATCTCATCGCTGATTTGGGTGCGATCCTGCGCATCCACGCGCTGCACGCGGACGGGTTCCTTCTCATCGGCCCCCATTTTGTGGTTGACCACCACGTCCAGAAGTACCGCAATCTGGTTGCTTTTTAAGGCGTTGATGGCCTCCAGCAACTGGGCTTTATCGCCGTATTTGGTGGCGACGCTGCCTTTCTGGTCAAACTCACCGAGGTCGAAAAGGTCATAAGAGTCATACCCGACGGAATAGCCGCCGGATGCGCCTTTGTAGGCCGGCGGTAACCAGACCATATTGATGCCGATTTCGTTCAGGTTGGGGGCTAATGCCGTGACTTCTCGCCACAGTTCACCGCCGGTGGGGTAGTACCAGTGAAAACATTGTAAAAGTGTTGGGTTGCGCATGCACCATCTCCATGAGGTCGCGAAACTCAAGTATGGAGCAGGTTTGGCAGAAATGCCTGGCGAACGAAACGGTTAACGTTTGCCCGCCAGTTAAATGGCTAATTGATATCGCTATTACTTTGCGGAACCAGGACATGACCGCCCTGGTTACCGTAGGTGGAGAGAACGGTTTTCTGGATGGAAGATTGCCCGACCAGCTTCGCCAGCTCATCCATTCTGGCTTGCAGCAACGTTTTTACCTGGCCTTCGTTGTCCAGGATCACCCGCAGCGTCGGGCGAAGCTGCTCCTGAATCTGCATCGAAGGTTCACTTTCCTGAGTGAGACGAGCCAGTGAGTGCACCGCATTAACATAGTCGGTTTCACAGATGATCAGATCATCCCATAGTCCCTGCCGGGCCAGTCGCAACATCAACTGGCTCTGCTCAAGGAGTTGCTGATAAAGGGCATAAAGTTGCGGTGCGTTACTCATTAGACGGCGTCCTGCATCAGTTGTGGCGTACCGGCAACCTCCTTCCACCCGTCAGCGATATTGCGCAGCAGGTTTTCCACCTCTTCGATGGCGCTGGCGTCGTTATTCACGTTGGCGTGCAGGAGGCGACGTACCATATAGGCATAAAGGGCAATCAGGTTTTGCGTAAGCTCATCCCCGTTATTTTCCACCAGGCCAACCTTCAGCCCGTTTTCGATAATGTTGATGGCTTTTGAGAGCGCCAGCCCTTTTGCCGGGATATTACCGTCTGCAAGGAACAGACGCGCGCGTACCAGCGCGCTGAGGGCTCCATCAAATAGCATGATAACCAGCTGTTGCTGGCTGGCGCTCATCACCGCGCTTTCAACTTCTATCTTTGCGTAGGCTTGCGTGCCTTTTGCGCCGTACATGTTATCCCCCTCGGGTCTGATTAGCGTTTACTACTTGTTGCTGGACGTATTTTCGAACTGCTGCGTCAGGTAGCTGCTGGTGTTGTTCAGCGAGGTCATCAGTACGTCCAGCTGGGTAAACTGGGCTTTGTACTGCGCCACTCTCGCGTCAATACGTTCGCTCACGGCGTTATATTGATCCGTTAACTTGTTCAGCGTTTTGCTGACGCCATCTTTGGCTGCCTGGATAATGCCTTTACTGGAAAGCCAGTCAGTCAGATGGGTGGCCATGGTGGTGGTGATCCCGGTAGTTTTTCCGTCACCCACAACCAGATCTTTCACGGCAGCCGGGTTCTCCGTCAGCGCTTTTTTCAGCTTTTCGCTGCTCAGTTCCAGCTTGCCCGTGCTTGGATCTGAGGTAATGCCAACCTGAGACAGCGTTTTATAGGCGGTTCCGCCGACGGTGTTGCTCAGCATGGTTTTCAGCTGCGTCTGAATAGTACGCAGCGTACTGTCTCCGAGCAGGGCGCCGTTGCTGGAGTCCTGCGCATCTGTACCCGCATCAACCGCCGTATATTTGGTTAACGATGCAAAGCTGTCCTGGAGGGTGTTGTAGGCATCCACCCAGGCTTTCATCGCCGTTTCCGCTTTCGACGTATCTTTAGCGATCGTCAGCGTCTGGTTACCGGTGGTGACATCGTTCAGGTTCAGGGTGATATCTTCCAGCGCATCGCTGATGGTGTTGCTGCTGTTTTCGATATCGACGTTATTCACCTTCAGCTTCGCGTTCTGCGCGGTGACGCTTTCCGTCATGCCGTTGCTGGCGTCGGTGCTGGTGCCGTTGTAACCCATAAAGGATTGCAGGGCGCTGTCGCCGCTCACGCTGATGCTGACCGCGTTGTCCGCTCCGGTTTCGGTGGAGGTGATGGACAGACGATACTGACCATTACCGACGTTAATAATACTGGCGGTCACGCCGGCGTCAGCTTTGTTAATCGCATCGCGAATGCCGGTCAGCGAGGAGTTTGCCGCGCTGATATCGACGGTCACCGGATCTTTACCGTTACCGGCGGTAAAGGTGATCTTGCTGTCAGCCGTGGCAATGGCCGTTTTGGTATCCGGCTGCGCGTTTTTGGTCGTCAGGGTTTGCGCCTGCGCCAGCTGCGACACGCTGATGGTGTATTTACCGGCAATCGCGCTGCCGGTAGTGGTGGCACTGAATGCCGTGGAGCTGCTCGACGTGCTGGTCGCCGTAAACAGGTCGGCTTTATTCAGCGCGGTGTTGGCAGTCTGAAAGGCTTCCAGTGAACTCTTCAACGTGCCGTAAGCGCTCAGCTTGGCGGTATAAGATGACTGTTGTTTGGAAATCGGCGTCAGCTGCTCTTTTTCGGCCTTGGTCAGACTATCCAGAATGTCTGCTAACTTAAGACCCGATCCAATCCCCAATGATGAAATACTTGCCATATTTATTCCTTAATCTATCGACACGTAGAACGAATAGTGGGGTTATCGGCTTTTATGGGGGAAAGTTTACGGTTAATTTCTTTTTTTTAATGGCGGGAATAACGGTAATAGAGAAGAGCTTTTCCGTGGCTAAAAAAATTAACGCGATCCTGAAAAAAAATCTAAAGGTTGGTTTGGACCAGACGATAACACTTTTGACGGCGATGAAGCCGAAGGGTGGAAACCCAAATCTAACCAAACAGATTTGATGAACAACAGGAATCGAAATCATGGCACAAGTCATTAATACCAACAGCCTCTCGCTGATCACACAGAACAACATCAACAAGAACCAGTCCGCTCTGTCTTCTTCTATCGAGCGTCTGTCTTCTGGTCTGCGTATCAACAGCGCGAAAGATGACGCTGCGGGCCAGGCTATCGCTAACCGCTTCACCTCTAACATCAAAGGTCTGACTCAGGCTGCACGTAACGCTAACGACGGTATCTCTCTGGCGCAGACCACTGAAGGCGCACTGTCTGAAATCAACAACAACCTTCAGCGTGTTCGTGAACTGACCGTTCAGGCAACTACCGGTACTAACTCTGATTCTGACCTGTCTTCCATCCAGGACGAAATCAAATCCCGTCTGGACGAAATTGACCGCGTATCTGGTCAGACTCAGTTCAACGGCGTGAACGTGCTGGCAAAAGACGGCACCATGAAGATTCAGGTTGGCGCAAACGATGGTCAGACTATTTCCATTGATTTGCAGAAAATTGACTCTTCAACCTTGGGTCTGAGTGGATTCTCTGTTTCTCAAAACTCACTCAAGACTAGTGACGCGGTTACACAAATTAATACAGCGGCCAACTCTGCGCCGTTGAATGTTGATTTAAGTGGTGTTGCCTCAGATTTGGATGTAGAAGCATCAACTCTGACTCTGCGTAACGTTCTTGATAAAGATGGTGCAGCAACTGCAAATTACGTAGTTCAGTCAGGAAGCGACTTCTATGCCGCTTCAGTTGACCGCGACAGCGGTAAAGTAATTCTTAACAAAGCAGATATTGATTATACTGATAGTGCAAATGGCCTTAATACCACTGCTACCCAAGCTGGGCAACTGGTTAAAGTTACAACCGATAAAGATGGTAATGCAGCTTCTTACGTTACCTTCCAGGGTAAAAACTATGCAGCTAATGCGGATTCTCTGGTTGATACAGGTGATGACGATGCTACAAACCAAACAGCAGCGGCGACTACTAACAAAGTGACTGTTGCTCTTAGTGGTGCGACCCCTACAGCAGAATTCAAAGGAGCTGCAAGCGCAAATCCTTTGGCTGTTTTAGATAAAGCAATTGCTCAGATTGACAGCTTCCGTTCTTCTCTGGGTGCGGTACAGAACCGTCTGAGCTCTGCGGTAACCAACCTGAACAACACCACCACCAACCTGTCTGAAGCGCAGTCCCGTATTCAGGACGCCGACTATGCGACCGAAGTGTCCAACATGTCTAAAGCGCAGATCATCCAGCAGGCCGGTAACTCCGTGCTGTCCAAAGCTAACCAGGTTCCTCAGCAGGTTCTGTCTCTGCTGCAAGGCTAATCACCTGATTACGCTCAAACCCCGCTTCGGCGGGGTTTTTTCTGTCCGCATTCACGCGTAACCCCCCAAATAACCCCTCATTTCACCCACTATTCACCCGATTAAAACCCCTCCAGAATCGGATAATCATGCCGATAACTCAACTAACGCAGGGCTGTTTATCGTGAATTCACTCTATACCGCTGAAGGTGTAATGGATAAACACTCGCTGTGGCAGCGTTATGTTCCGCTGGTGCGTCACGAAGCATTGCGCCTCCAGGTGCGTTTGCCGGCGAGCGTGGAACTGGACGATCTGCTACAGGCGGGCGGTATCGGGTTATTGAATGCAGTTGACCGGTACGACGCTCTGCAAGGAACGGCATTTACGACTTACGCAGTGCAGCGTATTCGTGGTGCGATGCTGGACGAGCTGCGCAGCCGCGACTGGGTGCCGCGCAGCGTTCGCCGCAACGCGCGCGAAGTGGCGCATGCGATGGGGCAGCTGGAACAGGAACTGGGGCGCAACGCGACGGAAACCGAAGTGGCGGAACGTCTGGGCATTCCTGTTGAAGAATATCGTCAGATGTTGCTCGATACCAATAACAGCCAACTCTTCTCTTATGATGAGTGGCGCGAAGAGCATGGCGATAGCATCGAACTGGTGACGGATGAACATCAGCAAGAAAACCCGTTACACCACTTACTGGAAGGGAATTTACGCCAGCGCGTGATGGAAGCGATTGAAGCTTTACCGGAACGTGAGCAACTGGTGTTAACCCTCTATTACCAGGAAGAGCTCAATCTCAAAGAGATTGGTGCCGTGCTGGAGGTGGGCGAGTCACGGGTGAGCCAGCTGCACAGCCAGGCCATTAAACGCCTGCGCACAAAACTGGGTAAGTTATAGGTGAGTCATTCGCCTTGGAAATGCCGCACAACGTATTGACAACCAGGAGTTATCATGACGGTGCAGCAATCTAAAAGACGGCCTTTAAGCCGCTACCTGAAAGACTTTAAACACAGCCAGACGCATTGCGCCCACTGTAAAAAATTACTCGACCGCATCACGCTGGTTCGTCGCGGTGAAATCGTGAATAAGATTGCGATTTCCCGCCTCGACACGCTGATGGATGAAGCCGCCTGGCTTGAAGAGCAAAAAGAGTGGGTAGCGCTTTGCCGTTTCTGTGGCGATCTCCATTGCAAAGAGCAAAGCGACTTCTTCGATATTATCGGCTTCAAGCAGTTCCTGTTTGAACAAACCGAGATGAGTCACGGCACCGTGCGTGAATACGTGGTTCGCCTGCGCCGCCTGGGTCAGCATTTGACCATGCAAAATATCTCCCGCGATCTGCTGACGACCGGATACCTGGATGAAAATCTGGAGCCCTGGCTGCCCGCCACCAGTACCAACAATTACCGCATCGCGCTGCGAAAGTATGCACAATATAAAGTCCAGATGCCGGGCGTCATAAAGCAGAAAGTCCGCGCCGGAACAACTTCTGATATATATTAAAAAAGAATAAGATGTAGCGCAGCCGCCTTTGACGTTGCAGGCGATTTCTCTACACTACTCAAAAATTCCACTGTATCGGAGTACTTATGAAATTAGCACTTCTGGGTCGTCAGGCGCTGATGGGGATGATGGCCGTTGCGCTGGTCGCGGGGATGAGCGTGAAAACGTTCGCGGCAGAGAATCTGCTCAACAAAGTTAAAGAGCGCGGCACGCTGCTGGTTGGGCTGGAAGGAACCTATCCTCCGTTCAGCTTCCAGGGTGACGACGGTAAACTGACCGGTTTTGAAGTGGAGTTTGCGCAGGAGCTGGCAAAACACCTCGGCGTTAAAGCCTCCCTGAAACCCACCAAATGGGATGGGATGCTGGCGTCACTGGATTCCAAACGTATTGACGTGGTGATTAACCAGGTAACCATTTCTGACGAACGTAAGAAGAAGTATGACTTCTCCACGCCGTACACCGTGTCCGGTATTCAGGCGCTGGTGAAGAAAGGTAACGAAGGCAGCATCAAGTCCGCAGCGGATCTGAAAGGTAAGAAAGTCGGCGTCGGTCTGGGCACCAACTACGAAGAGTGGCTGCGCCAGAACGTGCAGGGCGTGGACATCCGTACCTACGATGATGACCCGACGAAATACCAGGATCTGCGCGTAGGCCGTATCGACGCCATTCTGGTGGACCGCCTGGCAGCGCTGGATCTGGTGAAGAAAACCAACAATACCCTGGCTGTCGCGGGTGATGCGTTCTCCCGTCAGGAGTCCGGCGTGGCGGTGCGTAAGGGTAACGAGGATCTGCTGAAAGCCATCGATGGTGCCATTGCTGAGATGCAGAAAGACGGTAGCCTGAAAGCGCTTTCTGAGAAGTGGTTCGGCGCAGACGTGACGAAATAATTCGCTGACTGACAAAAAAAGGCGCTTTTAAAAGCGCCTTTTTTATTTCTCGCGCGTCTGCGTGCATAATGAAATAACAATTGTTTGCGTGACCGGAGGAACCATGTCACTACAGAATTTAACGCGCTTTCCCCGTCTGGAATTTATCGGCGCACCCACGCCGCTGGAGTTTCTTCCGAGATTTTCTGACTATCTGGGGCGCGATATTTTCATTAAGCGTGACGATGTGACGCCCATGGCGATGGGCGGGAATAAGCTGCGCAAGCTGGAATTTCTCGCCGCCGATGCCCTGCGCGAGGGGGCGGATACGCTGATCACCGCCGGGGCAATTCAGTCTAACCACGTTCGCCAGACGGCGGCAGTGGCGGCGAAGCTGGGGCTCCACTGCGTAGCCCTGCTGGAGAACCCGATCGGGACGCAGGCAGAGAATTACCTGACTAACGGTAACCGTCTGCTGCTGGATCTGTTCAACGTGCAGGTTGAAATGGTCGACGCGTTGACCGACCCGGCAGCACAGCTCGACGAGCTGGCGACGCGTCTGGAAGCGCAGGGTTTTCGTCCGTACGTGATCCCGGTTGGCGGCTCGAATGCGCTGGGTGCCCTCGGCTATGTTGAGAGCGCGCTGGAAATCGCTCAGCAGTGCGAAGGCGCGGTAAGTTTATCCTCGGTGGTGGTGGCGTCCGGCAGTGCGGGGACCCATGCCGGTTTAGCGGTCGGGCTTGAGCGGCTGATGCCGGAGGTCGAGCTGATTGGCGTGACGGTTTCCAGAAGCGTTGCGGACCAAAAGCCGAAAGTCGTCACCCTGCAACAGGCGGTGGCTGAACAGCTTGCGCTTCAGGCGAAGGCGGAAATATTGCTGTGGGATGACTATTTCGCGCCGGGCTATGGCACCCCCAATGATGAAGGGATGGAGGCCGTTAAGCTGCTGGCCCGTCTCGAAGGTATTCTGCTTGACCCGGTCTATACCGGTAAGGCAATGGCGGGCCTGATCGACGGCATCGCCCGGAAGCGCTTTAAGGATGAAGGACCTATTTTGTTTGTTCATACTGGCGGAGCGCCTGCGCTGTTTGCCTATCATCCTCATGTCTAAAAATCAGGTAGAAAAATAACAATGCAAGAAAGTATTCAACTGGTTATTGATTCGCTGCCGTTCTTGCTTAAAGGCGCGGTGTTTACTTTACAGCTCAGTATCGGCGGGATGTTCTTCGGGCTGGTGCTCGGGTTTGTGCTGGCACTGATGCGCATGTCCAACATCTGGCCGGTGCGATGGCTGGCGCGGTTTTACATCTCCGTGTTCCGCGGAACGCCGCTTATCGCCCAGCTGTTTATGATTTACTACGGGCTGCCACAGTTCGGTATCGAGCTGGATCCGATCCCGGCGGCGATGATTGGCCTGTCGCTGAATACAGCGGCGTACACCTCTGAAACGCTGCGTGCGGCGATCTCCTCCATCGATAAAGGGCAGTGGGAAGCGGCGGCCAGTATCGGGATGACCCCGTGGCAGACGCTGCGCCGGGCGATCCTGCCCCAGGCGGCGCGTGTGGCGCTGCCGCCGCTGAGCAACAGCTTTATCAGCCTGGTGAAAGACACCTCCCTTGCGGCGACCATTCAGGTGCCGGAGCTGTTCCGTCAGGCGCAGCTGATCACCTCGCGTACGCTGGAAGTGTTTACTATGTATCTGGCGGCCTCGCTGATTTACTGGGTGATGGCGACGGTGCTGTCCGCTCTGCAAAACTATTTTGAAAACCAGCTTAACCGCCAGGAGCGTGATCCAAAATGAGTGCAATTGACGTCAAAAACCTGGTGAAAAAATTCCACGGGCAAACGGTGCTGCATGGCATTGATCTTGAGGTTGAGCAGGGCGAAGTGGTGGCAATTATCGGCCCGAGCGGGTCAGGCAAAACCACGCTGCTGCGCAGCATCAATTTACTGGAGCAGCCCGAAGGCGGGACGATCCGCGTGGGTGATATCACCATTGATACCGGGAAACCTATCAGCCAGCAAAAAGGGCTGATTCGCCGCCTGCGCCAGCATGTCGGCTTCGTGTTCCAGAGCTTTAATCTCTTCCCGCACCGCACGGTGCTGGAAAACATTATTGAAGGGCCGGTCATCGTCAAGGGGGAACCTAAGGAAGACGCCACGGTCCGCGCCCGCGAGCTGCTGGCGAAGGTTGGCCTGGCAGGGAAGGAGACGAGCTATCCGCGTCGCTTATCTGGCGGGCAGCAGCAGCGTGTCGCTATTGCACGCGCGCTGGCGATGCGCCCTGATGTGATCCTGTTTGACGAACCCACATCCGCGCTCGATCCTGAGCTGGTCGGGGAAGTGCTGAACACCATCCGACAGCTGGCGCAGGAGAAACGCACGATGGTGATTGTGACGCATGAAATGAGCTTCGCCCGCGACGTTGCCGATCGGGCTATTTTCATGGATCAGGGGAGAATAGTTGAGCAGGGGCCAGCTAAAGCGCTGTTTGCCAATCCGCAGCAGCCCCGTACCCGTCAGTTCCTTGAAAAATTCTTAATGCAGTAGCATTTTAGCGTTCAATTTGCTCCAGATGCCGCTTCTGGAGCAAATTATCCTCCCTTAAACTCCGTTCTGTTGCTTTTTTATTCCGCCTGAAGTGGATAAGCCATCGCCAAATTAAAGATAATCTGCCTGTGGCCGATATTTTATATAAATAATCATGCTAAATGTGTTAGGTTATATTCACCATAATAATGATTATCTTTATCAGAGGCTTCATTCGGCAAGTATGAGGGATATAGACTTTTTCACCTGGCGACGGGAATGCGTCCTCCGGTTTCAGCAAATGACCTGTGCTGACGAGGTATATCAGGAACTTCAGCGACAAACGCAGGCGCTTGAATTCGATTATTATGCGCTTTGTGTTCGACACCCTGTGCCATTTACCCGCCCGCGAACATCCGTCCATTCCAGTTATCCGCAACAATGGATGGCGCAATATCAGTCCGAGAATTATTTCGCCATTGACCCGGTACTGAAGCCGGAGAATTTCATTCAGGGACATTTGCCCTGGACGGATGAATTATTCACGGATGCCCAGCAATTATGGGACGGCGCGCGGGACCACGGTTTACGCAAGGGAATAACGCAGTGTCTGATGATGCCAAATCATGCGCTCGGTTTCCTTTCCGTGTCATGTACCAGCTTACAGGCACACTCGATATCCAGTGAAGAAGTTGAGCTGCGTTTACAAATGCTGGTCCAGATGGCGCTCACTACGCTGTTGCGCTTTGAACATGAGACGGTGATGCCGCCTGAAATGAAATTCAGCAAGCGTGAACGGGAAATTCTGAAGTGGACCGCAGAAGGGAAGACGTCGGCAGAAATCGCCATCATTCTTTCCATCTCGGAAAATACCGTCAATTTCCACCAGAAGAATATGCAGAAGAAATTCAACGCACCGAATAAGATCCAGATAGCGTGTTATGCCGCGGCGACGGGACTTATCTGACTGATATCACGTTCTGCGTGTCAGACGAGAAAACGGCTGAATGCTTTGCATCCAGCCGTTTTTGTTACTGGCGGTAGGCTTGTTTAATTTGCTTAACCGTATTGGCAAAAACAGCGGATTCCGCCTGGTCTTCCATCTGCGCGATCTGTTTTTCCATTTTAATGATCACACGACCAGCATCAGCCTGGCCCATCGCCTGTAGCATAAGCGTCAGCAGCGACTTCAGGCAGTTTACTTCCTGTGCCAGTTCCTGGTTATTCTCGGCAGTGGCAAATTCAGGTGTGCTCATTTATTTTCCTCATTATAAAACAGCGCATGAGCGCGACGATGAAAGTTAAGGCGGCGGAGTATACCACAAGCTATGGCAAAAAATGCAGTGGTTGTTTTTTATACTTGTCGCGCCGCGATTATTGGTCGACGCGGATTATGAAGGTACTCTGTCCAATATGTTAGCGGCAATTAAATGTTTATCCCCGGTTCGTCATTCGTTAATTGTTGTTACAAAAAATCGCGCGCTCTTTTTCGTTTGGGTTAACAACTGTTTTAGTAACTTTTTGAATATCGATGCTAGAAAATAGCGGTAAAAGCCCAGCGGACAAGGGTTTTCTTTCCACTTGCTGTACAGCCTAATTTCCAAAAACGAGACCAGAATCGTATAGCCGATTTTTTAGCGTTTTAATCTTGCATGGAAAACCGTTAATATAAACCCAATTAGCAGTCAGTAGCGTTATCCCTATTCTGGAGACATTTCCTTTGATCAACGTCCTTCTTGTTGATGACCACGAACTGGTGCGCGCAGGGATACGACGCATTCTTGAAGATATAAAGGGTATTAAAGTTGCCGGCGAGGCGTGCTGTGGCGAAGATGCCGTCAAATGGTGTCGCGCTAACTCCGCAGACGTGGTGCTGATGGATATGAACATGCCCGGTATTGGCGGGCTTGAAGCCACGCGCAAAATCGCGCGCATGTTCGTTGATACCAAAGTTATCATGCTGACCGTCCATACCGAAAATCCGCTGCCTGCCAGGGTTATGCAGGCGGGTGCTGCCGGGTATCTCAGTAAAGGCGCCGCGCCGCAGGAAGTTGTCAATGCGATCCGCACTGTATACGCCGGGCAGCGTTACATCGCTTCTGATATTGCTCAACAGATGGCTCTGAGTCAGATTGAACCGGAAAAAACGGAATCTCCGTTTGCCAGTTTGTCTGAGCGCGAATTGCAGATTATGCTGATGATCACTAAAGGTCAGAAGGTGAATGAGATCTCAGAGCAGTTGAATCTCAGCCCGAAAACGGTCAACAGCTATCGCTATCGGATGTTCAGTAAATTGAACATTCACGGTGATGTCGAACTGACTCACCTGGCCATTCGCCATGGTTTGTGCAATGCGGAGTCGTTAATAAGTCAGTGAGTGAAGCGTTCGATTCAAAAGCATTTCTGAAAACCGTCACCAGCCAGCCGGGCGTCTACCGAATGTACGACGCTGGCGGTACGGTTATCTATGTCGGTAAGGCAAAAGATCTGAAAAAACGCCTTTCCAGCTATTTCCGCAGCAACCTTGCCTCCCGTAAAACCGAAGCGCTGGTCGCACTTATACACAACATTGATGTCACCGTAACGCATACGGAAACGGAAGCGCTGCTGCTTGAGCACAACTATATCAAGCTGTATCAGCCGCGCTACAACGTCCTGCTGCGCGATGATAAGTCCTACCCGTTTATCTTCCTGAGCGGTGATACCCATCCTCGCCTGGCGATGCATCGTGGCGCTAAGCATGCGAAGGGTGAATACTTTGGCCCTTTCCCGAACGGTTATGCCGTACGCGAAACGCTGGCGCTGTTGCAAAAAATCTTCCCCGTTCGCCAGTGTGAAAACAGCGTCTACCGCAACCGTTCCCGGCCGTGCCTGCAATATCAGATTGGCCGCTGCCTGGGGCCGTGCGTTGAAGGGCTGGTAAGCGAAGAAGAGTACGCGCAGCAGGTGGAATATGTCCGCCTGTTTTTAGCCGGGAAAGACGATCAGGTGCTGACGCAACTGATTACTCGTATGGAAAAAGCCAGCGCGGCGCTGGAATTTGAAGAGGCCGCACGCATCCGCGACCAGATCCAGGCGGTGCGCAGGGTGACCGAGAAGCAGTTTGTTTCTAATACGGGCGACGACCTCGATGTTATCGGCGTAGCCTTTGACGCCGGTCTGGCCTGCGTTCACGTGCTGTTTATTCGTCAGGGTAAAGTGCTCGGCAGCCGCAGCTACTTCCCGAAAGTGCCTGGCGGCACCGAGCTGGGTGAAGTGGTGGAGACTTTCGTCGGCCAGTTTTATTTGCAGGGCAGCCAGATGCGTACGCTGCCCTCGGAGATCCTTCTAGACTTCACGCTCGACGATAAAACCCTGCTGGCGGAATCGCTTTCAGAGCTGGCAGGCCGCCGGGTGAATGTCCAGACGAAACCGCGGGGCGATCGCGCACGTTATCTGAAGCTGGCGCGAACCAATGCCGCCACGGCGCTGACCACCAAACTGTCCCAGCAGTCGACCGTCAGTCAGCGTTTAACCGCCCTTGCTACGCTGCTCAAGCTGCCGGAAGTGAAACGCATGGAATGCTTCGACATCAGCCATACGATGGGTGAGCAGACCGTGGCGTCGTGTGTGGTCTTTGATGCGAATGGCCCCCTGCGGGCAGAGTATCGTCGCTATAACATCACCGGCATTACGCCCGGTGACGATTATGCCGCCATGAACCAGGTGCTGCGCCGTCGCTATGGTAAAGCGATTGAAGAGAGCAAAATCCCGGACGTTATCCTTATCGACGGCGGGAAAGGGCAGTTGGGGCAGGCGAAGGCGGTATTCGAATCGCTCGACGTAGAGTGGGACAAGAACCATCCGCTGCTGCTAGGGGTAGCGAAGGGGGCAGATCGTAAGGCTGGCCTGGAAACGCTGTTCTTTGAGCCGGAAGGCGAGGGCTTTAGCCTGCCGCCGGATTCCCCTGCGCTGCACGTGATCCAGCATATTCGCGATGAGTCGCACGATCATGCCATCAGCGGGCACCGTAAAAAACGGGCGAAAGTGAAAAATACCAGTACCCTTGAGACGATTGAAGGCGTCGGGCCAAAACGTCGCCAGATGCTGTTGAAGTATATGGGCGGATTGCAAGGATTACTCAACGCCAGTATGGAAGAAATTGCAAAAGTGCCGGGTATTTCGCAAGGGCTGGCAGAAAAGATCTACTACTCGTTGAAACATTGAGGGCTCTGTAGCAACATAGAGCTAAATTTTACTGACAACAGACAGTTACCGTCATCATGCGATTTAATATCCCTACGTTGCTCACTCTCTTTCGCGTTGTGCTCATTCCATTCTTCGTCCTGGCATTTTACCTGCCGGTCGTCTGGGCGCCTTTTGCCTGTGCGCTTATTTTCCTGATCGCTGCCGTGACGGACTGGTTTGACGGTTATCTGGCGCGTCGCTGGAACCAGAGCACCCGCTTTGGCGCATTCCTCGATCCGGTTGCGGATAAGGTGATGGTAGCAATCGCGATGGTGCTGGTGGCGGAACATTATCATACCTGGTGGGTGACGCTGCCTGCCGCGACCATGATTGGACGTGAGATTATTATCTCTGCCCTGCGCGAGTGGATGGCGGAGCTGGGTAAACGCAGCAGCGTGGCGGTGTCCTGGATCGGTAAAGTTAAAACCACTGCGCAGATGGCGGCGCTGGTGTGGATGCTGTGGCGTCCGAATGCCTGGGTTGAGTGGGCCGGCATTGGTCTGCTGTGGGTTGCGGCGGTGCTGACATTGTGGTCAATGCTGCAATATTTGAACGCTGCGCGCGGTGATTTGCTTGAACAGTGATCGTTTCGGCTTAATTTTCAGCAAACGATCCTGAGATGCAAAAAATAACGTTGACTCATAACGTCATATCAGTAGAATGCAACGCATCGAACGGCGGCACAGTTAGCCGGACGATAATGAAATCAAGTGGTTAGGAAGTCGTTAAATAGTTACTTGATGACATGCGGGAATAGCTCAGTTGGTAGAGCACGACCTTGCCAAGGTCGGGGTCGCGAGTTCGAGTCTCGTTTCCCGCTCCAGATTAAAGCATCGGCAGTTTGCGGGTGCAGGTCGAAAGACAACAGATTTAAGGCGCGTTAGCAAAGCGGTTATGTAGCGGATTGCAAATCCGTCTAGTCCGGTTCGACTCCGGAACGCGCCTCCACTTTCTTCCCTGGCCGGATGGTGGAATCGGTAGACACAAGGGATTTAAAATCCCTCGGCGTTCGCGCTGTGTGGGTTCAAGTCCCACTCCGGCTACCATGGGAAAAGCAGAATAATCAAAGCAATAAGCAGTGTCGTGAAACCACCGAAAGGTGGTTTTTTTGTGCCTGCAATTCCCCCTTCCTGACAACAAATCTTATTTTTCGTGCCTGACCCATGCACAACCATAATTTTTCGATCATTATGCGTTGAGGGCGTTTCCTTATCGCGTAAATTCTTATATCTCCGTTTCATCGATTGCCCTGCGGCAGCTTCGCAGATAACTTCATTTGGATTTTCCTTAGAAGTAGTGGAAGAGCTTGCAAATAGGCTGGGCAAGGGTATCAACAAATGATCAAAACATTGTTCTCCGGCGACAAGCTCTCGAACGTACAGGATATGAAGTACGGTTGGCAAGAGGCATCTAAAACCGCAATGGCGCTGGATTTGACCACTGGGAGCATTACGGGATGGCAGATGTACCAGATAGCTAAAGAGAACTGATTATGTCACAAGAATTAGAATTTTCGCTTCATCCACCCGTTTGGCCTGCCATCGTCTATTTTGTTGTATCTGTTGCAATTTTTTTCTTGCTTTATCTCGGGAAACTAAAAGTTAACAGGCTGCATAAATACCCGCTATTTATCGCATATCTGGTGTTTGTAATCGCTGTTGCAGCCGTTCAGATAAACATCTTTGCTAATGGCTACGAGTTTGTCCGCAGCTTTTTGCATATCGATTTTGACCCCTATCGATATGACTCGGTATATTGGGGATCATTGTTTTTCTCCATAATTTACTTGCTGGCGTTGCCCCGGAACAAGTTTTAGCATAATGAAATTTTCATTTAAGGGACGTTATGTCTTTACCGCCATTGTATGCACTGCGTGCGTTTGAAGTTGCTGCACGGTTGAACTCCTTCAGTAAAGCCGCTGAAACGCTCAATATTACGCCGGGTGCGGTCAGCAGACATGTTCGTACCCTTGAACTGTGGTTCGACTGCGAGCTTTTCAAAAGGCAAGGTCCTCGCGTGGAGGTCACTGAAGCCGGGCGAGTGCTTGCCGGACAGCTGAACGAGAGCTTCACGAGCATTGAATGGGCCTGCCGGGCATTTCGCAGTGAAAACCACCTGCTGCGGTTAAAAGCACCCAGCACCCTGACCATGAGATGGCTTCTCGACGTGCTGCGATCTTTTCGCAACAACCATGCAAAACCACAGGTTGAGATTGCCAGCGTCTGGATGGACATTGATACCGTTGATTTCAATCTTGAGCCCTACGACTGCGCCATCCTTCTTGGTAATGGCCGTTTTGGTGACACAACGGAAAGTCAGCTGCTTTTTCATGAATGGCTTATCCCGGTTTGTACTCCATCACTTATCGAACCGGCCCGGCAACGGCTTCCGCAATGTGATTTGATCCATCCTTCACCCGACAGACGTGACTGGCGGCGCTGGCTGCGAAGAACAGGATTGTTCCCGGGGCTCGATATGAGCAGCGGTATGGTCTTCGATACCCTTGAACAGGGAAGTATTGCCGCGATGAACGGGCACGGCATCGCTATCGCCGACCTGCATCTCACGCTTGATGCCCTGAAAAGCGGCCTGCTGGGCCTGCCGTTCAGGGAAGCTATTGCGACAGGGGATGGCTACTACCTCGTCTGGCCAAAAAATTCACTCAAAAGAGAGAGCATTCAGCATCTTCTGGCCTGGCTGCAAAACCATACCCCGGTCGTTCCGGCGCTGGATATCGATTATCTGGAATACGATGACAGTCGGGTTTATTAATACCGTCATGAATAAGATATGTTTGCCATCTTTTTATAACGTTCTGGCAAAGCGCTGTTCAGGCTGAGTACCTTATCCAGAATATAAAATGCTGGCGTGTTTTTCTGTTGCTCAGCGTCAATGATTGCCGCGCGTAATAGCGTGGCGGCAGACGAAATCTTGTGAAAATAGTCCTCAGACTCGGGCGTCTGTAATTCACCCGACGTGGCGTAACGCACGTCCGGCCAGCCGGAGAAGTTGAGTAGCGGGAGAGGGTTACCTGCTCCGGGCTGACAGGATGAAATCAGCGCAGCCGCTTGCTTAGGGTCGCGATGGGCAACGGATAGCATGTATACGCGCTGCGCAAACGGTGACAGAGCCTCAGAGTGATGTTTCGTCGCCATAAGCATGGCCATAAAATCCTGTAAATCATCGGCTGAATCGGTGTCAGGTGGTAATACAGTTTTCAATAACTGATATAACGCATCAAGTGTCATATTTGCCCCGGATCCTCTTATCATTATTATTCAGTTTGCGGCTGAACGTTTTATCGACCCGCGCAAAGGCGGGTCGTGAAGATGATATTTGAATGCGGTCGCATCAGAAAAACGATTAATAATGGCAATCACTGTGAGTTTTTCTCACTATAGCCTTTTCGTTTCACACTCCACCCAGGTACGCCTTCCTCACCTCCGGATCCTTCAGCAACGCCTCGCCGCTGCCGCTTAACCGAATCTGGCCGTTAACCATCACATAGCCGCGGTCGGACAACTTCAGCGCGTGGTGCGCATTCTGCTCGACCAGAAAAATCGTCATTCCGTTACGGGCCAGTTCGCGCAGCGTCTGGAAGATCTGTTTAACCACGATTGGCGCGAGGCCGAGGCTGGGTTCATCCAGCAGCAGAAGTTTAGGACGGCTCATCAGCGCGCGGGCGATAGCCAGCATTTGCTGTTCACCGCCTGAAAGCGTCATCGCCCGCTGGTTACGTCGCTCTTTGAGGCGAGGGAAGAGGTCGAACATGCTTTGCATATCTTCCGCTGCATGCTGATTGCCGACGGGGATTGTCCCCATCAGCAGGTTCTCTTCTACAGACATATCCGGGAAAATGCGTCGTCCCTCAGGTGCCTGCGCGATGCCGCCGGTGGCAACATAGTGGGTAGATTTGTGGCTGATATCCTCGCCGCAGAAGAGGATCTGCCCGTTGCGGATCCGGGGCTGACCAAAGACAGACATCAGTAATGTTGACTTCCCCGCGCCGTTAGCGCCAATCAGGGCCACGGTTTCCCCTTCGTTAACCTCAAGCGAAACCTGCTTCAACGCCTGGATCACCCCGTAGAAAACATCCACATCCTGAAACTGAAGCATCGGTTCGCTCACAGATTTACCTCGCTTTCGTCGGTGCCCAGATACGCGGCAATCACTTTTTCATTGTGCTGAATCTCAGCCGGTTTACCTCTGGCAATTACATCGCCGTGATCGAGCACAATGATGTCATCTGAAATGCCCATCACCATCCCCATATCATGCTCGATCAGCAAAACCGTGATGTCATGGTGGTCGCGCAGGAACCGGATGATCTCACTCAGCTTGTGCGTCTCCACCGGGTTCAGGCCGGCAGCAGGTTCATCGAGACAAATCATCTCCGGGCCGGTACACATGGCGCGGGCGATTTCGAGGCGTCGTTGCTGACCATAGGACATTTCCCCGGCCAGACGGTTCGCGCAATCCACCAGATCCACCACCTCCAGCCAGTAAAACGCCCGGTCCAGCGCATCGTTTTCTGCCCGACGATACGCAGGGGTGTTCAGCACCCCCGCCAGCAGATTGCGGTTGACGCGCATGTGCTGTGCCACCAGCAGGTTTTCCACAACGGACATCTCGCGGAACAGGCGGATGTTCTGAAACGTGCGCGCAAGACCCGCGCGGTTCACCAGATGCGTGCCGCCAAACATTTTATAGAACAGGCGTTGACCAAGCTGCGCCGGGTTGAGCCAGTCGCCCGGCTGGAATTTCTGGCCGAGCACCTGAATGACATTGGTGGTTTTATTTCGTGCATTGAACAGAATGTTGCCGCCGGAGGCCCGGTAGAAACCGGTCAGGCAGTTAAAGACGGTCGTTTTTCCTGCGCCGTTAGGCCCAATCAGTGCGGTAATGGAGCCGCGCTGCACCTCAAGATTGACGTCGTTTAAGGCCTTGATCCCGCCGAAGTGCATCATCAGATGTTCTACACGTAAAATCGTTGCGTTCATGGCGCCACTCCTTTACGCACGGTAAATCCGCTGCGGTTGATGCGGATCAGACCGCGAGGACGCCAGATCATCATCACCACCATCAGCATGCCAAACAGCAGCACCCGGTATTCCGCAAAGCTGCGCAGCAGTTCCGGCGTGACGGTCAGCACAAAGGCGGCCAGTACGACGCCGACGGTGGAGCCCATCCCGCCCAGGACCACAATGGCGAGGATCAGGGCCGATTCAAAAAAGGTGAAAGAGGTCGGGTTAACAAACCCCTGGTAGGTGGCAAAAAACACCCCGGCGATACCTGCCGTCGATGCGCCCAGGGTGAAGGCCGAGAGTTTGACCAGAACGTGATTCAGCCCCATGGAACGGCAGGCAATCTCATCCTCACGGAGCGCTTCCCACGCCCGTCCAATGGGCATTCGGGTCAGACGGTGTTTAATGTAGAGCACCAGCATGACTACCAGGAAAAGTACCGCATAGATGAAAATAAACTTCATGTTGGGGTTATAGGTCAGGCCGAAGAACTCGTGGAAGGGGACGCCGCCTTCTTTGGCGCGTCGGCCAAACTCAAGGCCAAAAAAGGTTGGGGCAGGGGCAGAAACGCCGTTAGGCCCTCCGGTGAAGGTAAGCCAGTTGTTCAGCACCAGGCGGATGATCTCGCCAAACCCGAGCGTGACGATGGCGAGATAATCCCCGTGCATGCGCAACACCGGAAAGCCAAGCAGGGCGCCTGCGCCCGCGGCCATTAGCGCCGCCAGCGGCAGCATGCTCCAGAACCCAAGCCCCAGATACTGATACCCGAGCGCCAGCCCGTAAGCGCCGATGGCATAGAAGGCGACATAACCCAGATCCAGCAGCCCTGCCAGGCCAACAACAATGTTCAGCCCAAGACCGAGCAGGACGTAGATCAGTCCGAGAATGGCAACCGTCAGAACGTATTTCGTTGCTACAAACGGGAAGCAGATCGCCAGCGTGACAATCAGCGGAATGATCCAGCGCATGCGGCTTTTATACGCCGGCGGCCGGACATACACGCCCGCATTGTCGGATTCAAACCGCGTCTGTAAACGTCTTCCGGCCGCCGTAGCTGAAAAGGCGCTCAGCAAAAAACGTCCCACCATCACCGTGCCAACAATCCACGCCAGCCGCTGGCCGTCAAAGGTAAAGCTGTAACCATCCAGTATCACACCCGCAATCGGGCCGAAAATAATCAGGGCGATCATTCCGGAAAAAATTGCGTCCAGAATGCAGCGCTTCAGGGAAAAACCGTCAGAGGTCATCGCGTTGTTCCTTACACTTTAGCCACGACAGGGCGGCCCAGCAGCCCCTGAGGACGGAAGATCAGAATTAAGACCAGCAATCCAAACGAGAACACGTCTTTATAATCCGAGTTCACCATCCCGGAGAATTGCGCTTCTGCGACGCCCAGAATCAGCCCGCCAAGCATCGCACCGGGCAAAGAGCCGATGCCGCCCAGCACCGCCGCCGTAAAGGCCTTGATGCCGATAACAAACCCGACGTAAAAATCAAAGGTGCCGTAATTCATGGTGATCAGCACGCCCGCCAGCCCGGCCATGGCTGCGCCGATAACAAACACCAGCGAAATTATTCTGTCGGTGTTGATACCCAGGATGGAGGCCATCTTACGATCCTGCTGTACCGCACGGCACATGCGTCCTAAGCGGGTACGGTTGATAATCCAGGTCAGCACCAGCATGCCCGCGAACGAGGCGATGAGGATAAAGACTTTGGTATAGGTTATCTGGACAAACCCTTCGCCAAGGTGAAAACGCAGCACGCCATCAAGCATGGTGGGCACGCCCTGCTGGCGCGGGCCCTGGCTGAGCTGGACGTAGTTTTGCAGTATCAACGACATCCCGATGGCCGAAATCAGCGGCGCCAGACGCGTCGAGTTGCGTAGCGGCTTATAGGCGATGCGCTCAATCGTCCAGCCATAAACGCCAGTGACCACGATGGTGAATACCAGCGTCCCCAGGATCAGCAGCGGAAAGGAGTGGAGTCCAAAAAACGCCAGCAGGGCCAGGCCAATGGCCGAGAGATAGGCGGAGATCATATACACTTCGCCGTGGGCGAAATTGATCATACCGATGATGCCGTACACCATGGTGTAGCCGATGGCGATAAGACCGTAGACCGACCCCAGCGTTAAGCCATTAATTAATTGTTGCAGAAAGAATGTACTCATGGTCGCGCACCTGAATAAAGGGTTACGCCGACAGTCAGACCTGCCGGCGCTGAGCAGATTCCGTCCCGTTATGGCACTTCTTTATATTTGCCTTTGTCATCCCACTGGTAGACCACGTAGTCAGAGACTTTGAGGTCACCTTTGCTGTCCCAGGCTTTTTTACCCATCACCGTGTCGACAGGGTTGGCCTTCAGCCACTCGCTGGCTTTTGCGGAATCCGTCCCTTTCGTGGCCTTGAATGCCGCCGCGATAGCCTGCACAGACGCGTAGGCGTAGAGGGTGTACCCTTCAGGTTCAAATTTACCGGTGCGGAATTTCTCGATGACGGCTTTTCCGTCCGGGATCAGGCGCGGATCTTTACCGAAGGTCATGTAAATACCGTTGGTGTACTGTGCCCCACCGGCGGCGGTGACCATCTCTTCATTGACGATACAGTCTCCCGAGAAGAACTTCGCCTGCACGCCCTGTTCACGCATCTGGCGAACCAGCGGGCCCGCTTCCGGGTGACAGCCCCCGAAGAACACCACGTCCGGTTTTTGTGCGCCGATTTTGGTCACCAGCGCGTTAAAGTCTTTCTCCCCGCGGGACAACCCTTCGTACATCACCTCCTTAACGCCGCGTTTCGCCAGCGCCGCTTTAGTGGCATCCGCCAGCCCCTGACCGTAGGTGTCTTTATCGTGGATGATGACCACCCGTTTGGCTTTCAGCTTATCAAGAATAAAATCGCTGGCGACCTGGCCCTGCTGGTCGTCACGTCCGCACATGCGAAATATGTCGCTCATGCCACGTTCGGTAATCAGTGGGTTCGTTGAGCCGGGAGTGATGGAGAGGATCCCGGCATCGCTATAGACCTCGGAGGCGGGCATGGTCGACGAAGAGCAGAAGTGGCCGACGACCGCTTTCACCTTATCCTGATCGACTAAGCGGTTGGCAACGGCGACGGCCTGTTTGGGCTCGCAGGCGTCGTCGCCCTGAACCAGTTTGATTTTCTCACCGTTGATCCCGCCGGCGGCGTTAATGTCTTCCGCCGCCTGCGTAGCGCCATGCCAGTATTGATCGCCGTAGGTTGCGTTCGGGCCTGTGAACGGCCCGGCCACGCCGATGACGATATCGGCCTGCGCGGAAAAGGCCGTCACCAGACAACCGGCCAGCACCAGGGAGAGGGGAGTTTTGGTAAATTTCAGCGACATTATTATGTTCCTTAGCAAAGAGGTTTTTGCACCAGGTATAAACCCGAACGCCTGATGGCATCGTAAATCCAAAAACAAGAGCGAGAACAAAATGCACTTTAGAAGCAATCTCATGCTTAATACGGCGAGGATCCCACGCACCGCGAAGCGCGCAGAACATTAAGCAAAAAGGTTGCCAGAATGGTTAATCCCTTGACCGGGTCACAACACGTTGAGTATAGAGCGCCGTTTTATGCGCCTTTGCGGGATGAGATGAATTTACAGCGGAGATCACATCTCCTTAACAACAAAGCCCATAAGTTGTGCAACGGTCACGATTTGCACGTTTTTGCAGCAATAAAGACCTAAACTTCAGATAGGCACGCGCGGCGATATATGTCAGGATCGTTTTTTTTATCAGGAGTATCAGCAATGGCTGAAGGCCCATTAAATGAAAGCGAGATGGCGTGGCTGGAAGAGACATTAATCTCTTACGGTCACGACGATGCATCCGTGATTGACGTGTCCGAACTGGACGGCATGCTTACCGCAGTACTTTCCGGTCCCGTTGTGGTGGAGCCCGACACCTGGCTGGTGGCGGTCTGGGGTGGTGAGAAATATATTCCTCGCTGGAAAAACGATCGTGAGATGAACCGTTTTATCGATCTCTGCTTTAAGCACATGAACGATATTGCCGAGCGTTTGAGCGAATACCCGGATCAGTTTGAACCGCTGTTTGGCTATAACGACGTTGACGGTCAGAGCTATACCGTGGTGGAAGAGTGGTGCTATGGCTACATGCGCGGCGTGGCGCTGACGGACTGGTCATCCCTGCCGGAAGCGCTGGAAGCGGACCTGGCGGTGATTGCCCTGCACGGGACGGAAGAGAACAGCGAGAAGCTGGATGCGCTGACCGAAGAGGAGTATATGGCCAGCATCGAGAGCATTCAGCCTGCGGCGCTGCGTTTGTATGACTACTGGGTGGCTAACCCGCAGCAGACGGAAGCGAAAAAGCCGATCGTGAACGGGGCGAAGGTGGGGCGTAATGACCCGTGCCCGTGCGGGAGTGGGAAGAAGTTTAAAAGCTGCTGCCTGCATTAAATCATTAATTACTGTGGCCTGAATGGGGCACGAGTGTTGAGTCCCCGCTAAAATCGGCGAACCGGAGACCAGATGACAAGGGCTGGACGCCATGGATGGCGGCCAGAGGCGAATCGAGACAGGATGTCGAGTTGAGCCGACCGCAGGCAGATGGTCGGGAGGTGAGCGCAGTGCGAAGCACCAATTTTCCGCGGGGCCGCGGGGATTGATAAGGGGGCCGCGGCGGCCCCCTTATCCCGTTCACATGCTGTGAAAAAATTATATTCTGTTGATCTTAAGGTGAACGGAACAGTACCTCAGGACCTGTATAAATAAGTTATCCCACTTCCGGCAGCATCCCCGCTGCAATCAAAATCTGCACCAGAATAATCGCCACGCCGCACCCAAACACCACGCACAGCATTGGCGTACCGCCCGCCACGCGATACCCCTGCTGCGGATGTTGCTGGCGGCTCTTCCACGCCAGCAGGGAAGGCAGCAGCAGGGCCAGTACCGATAACGCCACGCCGGCATACCCCAGCGCCATCACAAACCCGCGCGGGTAAAAGAGCGAGAAGGCCAGCGGCGGCAGGAAGGTCATCGCCCCCGTCTGTAAGCGTCCCGCAACGGTATTGCGCCGCTGGAACAGATCCGCCATATAGTCAAACAGGCCAAGCGCCACGCCGAGGAAGGAGGTTGCCAGCGCCAGGTCTGCAAACAGATGTACCGCCAGCTCCACGTGTGAAGAGGCCACCACGTTACGCAGGGCAACCAGGAATCCATTCAGACCAGAATGCTCTGCCATCAGGCCGATAAAAGTATTGGAATCAATACTGCCCAGCGTTACCAGCTGCCAGAACAGGTAAGCAATCAACGGAATGGCGCTGCCGATAACAAAGACGCGGCGTAGCTTGCGAATATCACCGTTCATATAGCTCACGATGCTCGGTACGCTGCCGTGAAAACCGAAGGAGGTGAAAATAACCGGGATGGCCGAAAGCGCCAGACCTTTCTCCAGCGGGAGGGAGAGCAGGTTAATCTTGTGAACATGCGGTGCCAGCAGCACCAGCATCACAACAAGGAAAAGAATTTTGGCGCTGAACAAAAAACGGTTAAACAGATCGACCAGCGATGTGCCCGCGCAAACCACGCCGCCACCGATCAGCGTAAAGACAATGGCGCCTGTTTCCGGTGAAAGCGACGCACCGAAGCCGTCATTGATACTTGACGCAATCAGCTCCCCGGCGCCGCTGATGTAAGCGGCAGTCAGGGCGTACATCAGGAACATCATGCTGAAACCGGTGATCCACTGCCCGTAGCGTCCAAGATAGCGTGCAGCCAGGGAGCCTAAGCCAGTATCGGCAGGGACATGCTGATAAACCTCCAGCAATAATAGCGCGGTGTAACACATCAGGGCCCACAGACCGCCCAGCAGCACTACGGTAATCCCAAACCCGACGCCAGCGGCAGCCAACGGCATGGCCAACATTCCTGCGCCAATTGTCGTTCCGGCGACGATAAAAATACTTCCCAGAGTTCTGTTCTTCACGCTTTCCTCTACAACGCTTCCATACCGCGACTCATTCTGCGGCGCAGAGTAAGGGAAAAGCCCCGTCTCGTCAAATCACCGTTACATAGGGTGTAAAAATTAATTTACAAAAAGAAAAGGGTAACCTGAGCCAGCGCAAAGCGTGCCGTGGAGGGAGCGTTTAGTCTGCTTTTTATTTACGAGAGGTAACCATGTCAATTCACGGACACGACGTGCTGAATATGATGATTGAGTCAGGTGAGCGGTATACGGAGGAGAGTCTGGTTGAGGCGATACATGCCCGCTTTGGCGAAGCGGCGCGTTTCCATACCTGTTCAGCTTCGGAGATGACGGCCGCGGAGCTGGTGGCGTTTCTGGCGGCGCGCGGAAAATTCATTCCGGCAGCAGACGGATTTTCCACTCACGAAAGTAAAATTTGCCGTCATTAAATAAAACGGTGCTGAAAACTCAGCACCGCTTTTCTGTTAATTCTGCGTGTCGAGCGTCGACAGCTCTTTATCAATGAAGTACAGACCTTCCCCGGATTTACCTGCCAGAGATAATTTATCCAGCACGGATTTAAACAGCTTCTCTTCTTCGTGCTGTTCAGCCACATACCACTGAAGGAAATTAAAGGTTGGATAATCCTGGCTGGTCATGGCGGCATGAGCCAGTTCATTAATTTTCTGGGTGATCAGCTGTTCGTGCTCATAGGTGGCGCGGAACAGTTCATCAAGAGAGCCGTATTCGGCAAAAGGGGATGCCACGTTATCAATACGCGGCAGGCTGCCGGTGTCCGTCAGGTAATCAAACAGACGCTGCATGTGCGTCATCTCTTCCTGGGCATGACGACGCAGGAAGGCGGCCGCTCCTTCAAAGCTGTGATAGCTGCACCAGGCGCTCATCTGCTGATAAAGCAGGGAAGAAAAAAGCTCAAGATTCATTTGCGCATTGAGCTTGTCGATCATTTCAGTTTTTAACATGGTGCAGCTCCGGTTTATTAATTCTGGTTCACGATGAGCGACACTATAATTTGTTATTTAATTATTTGCAAAAAGTAAAATAAATATTTCTTTATTAAAAATACGAATGGGAATAAAACGCATTGCCGATATTTATATTTATTAATGAGAATTGTTTTAGTTCTTATTAAATAAACTGCCAGCATGACTGGCAGTAGCGGTTAATACCACGGATTCTGGCTGGAAGAGGTAACAGCATATCCCTGACATTTATACTGAATGGTCACACTTTCGTTCAGACAGAGTGAACCGCTGATCAGGGTGCAGGTTTTAATTGGCTGCCCGTAGGCTGACGCAGTGGCGTACCCCATATGTTGACAGGCTTTGGTTGCCGTACCGTTATTAACATACTCATCAGACCAGGCGTTTTGCAGCATGGCCTGGCCATAGTCGAGGCGCACAATTCCGTTTGGGGCATCCGTACTGCTGATTTCTGCCTGACGGTTGATACTGCACCCAGCGAGCAACAGGATCGTTCCGGCTATGATTATACGTTTCATGGTTCACTCTGCGTGACGGGAAATACGCCATTGTAACCAACGCGATGTGACGCAATGGCCGGAATAGCCGGAGGATCTGCCCTCTCACTGTGCAACGAGCCGGGCCACCGCGCGAAATTGTGAGCGCATCTTTGTTTTTTAAAACAAGTTTTCACTTAATTTGAAAGTGTGTTTGTTTGATAGTAAGGTTAAGTGGAAAAAGTATCCACAGCGGGATCGCCCGCCATGCATTCAGGAGAGACAAGATGAAAATTGCACTGATGATGGAAAACAGCCAGGCCGCTAAAAATCCCATCATCCTTAATGAGCTGAAAGCCGTTGCTGATGAGAAAGGTTTCCCGGTCTATAACGTCGGTATGAGTGATGAGAACGATCATCATCTCACCTATATTCACCTGGGCATCATGGCGAGCATTCTGCTTAACGCTAAAGCTGTCGATTTTGTTGTCACCGGCTGCGGTACCGGGCAGGGCGCGTTGATGTCCCTGAACATCCATCCGGGTGTGATTTGCGGTTACTGCATCGATCCTGCGGATGCCTTCCTGTTTGCGCAAATCAACAACGGTAACGCGCTTTCTCTGCCTTTTGCGAAGGGCTTCGGCTGGGGGGCAGAACTGAACGTACGCTTTATCTTTGAGAAAGCGTTTACCGGACGCAATGGCGAAGGTTATCCACCAGAGCGTAAAGAGCCGCAGGTGCGTAACGCCGGGATCCTGAACCAGGTGAAAGCGGCGGTGGTGAAAGAAAACTATCTGGATACCCTGCGAGCAATCGATCCTGAGCTGGTTAAAACCGCCGTCTCAGGCCAGCGCTTCCAGCAGTGCTTCTTCGAGAACTGCCAGGACAAAGAGATCGAAGCCTTCGTGCGCGGTATTGTTGGCTGATTCCGTTTTGCCGGGCGGTGCGTTGCCTGCCCGGCAGATAGCGTTACTTTTTCGATGAGACCGCGCTGCCTGCATCTTTGGTCAGACGCAGCGTGTCAACCATTCCCACCAGGCAGATTAGTGCGATCGCCACAAATGCCAGCCGGAAGCTCATTCCCGGCATGCCGGCAATCCCCATCGCCTCACTGACTTTTTCCCCGATACGAATACCAATCGCCCCGAGCGTGATCCCAAGCCCCACGGCAAGCTGCGTTGCGGTTGAAAACAGAGTATTGGCATAGCTCATCTGCACCGATGGCACATCCGCAAAAGCCAGCGTACTGATGGCTGTAAACTGAATCGAACGGAAAACGCCGCCCAGATAGAGGATCAGCATGACGAGCCACGCGGGCGTCTGCGGCGTCAGAAACGCGCAGGCCAGCAACGCCAGGACATTCAACGCACCGTTAATCAGCAACAGCCGCTTAAACCCCAGGCTGCGGATAAGCGGCGTCGTCGCCGGTTTAATGGTGAGATTGCCAACGAAAACCGCCAGCACCAGCAGGCCCGAATGGAACGCGTCCATGCCAAAGCCGACCTGGAACATCAGCGGTAACAGGAACGGAACCGCGCTGATGGAGGCGCGAAACAGCGATCCGCCGTACAGGGTGACGCGAAACGTCGGCACCTGCATCGCATCGAGTCTGATCATCGGCCAGGTTGCCCGCTTAAAGTGACGCAGTGCCAGACTTAACGCGACGATACCGACGATAAACAGCGTGGCGGTTAATCCTGTCCGCAGTGGCTCTGCGCCCATCAACTCCATCGCATAAACCAGGCTCACCATGGCAAGGGTGGTGACAACAAAACCCGGTAAATCAAACGGTCGGCGCGTATCTTCATGCAGGTCTGGAATGATGCGCAGTGCCAGCAAAATGGCGATTATCCCCAGCGGCACGTTAATAAAGAAGATCCAGCGCCAGTCGGCATAGCTGGTAATGAACCCACCCAGCGGCGGGCCGATGATCGGCGCGACCAGCGCAGGCCACGTCAGGGTGGCGATTGCCGTGATGAGCTGATGTTTTGGCGTGGTGCGTAGCACGGCCAGGCGACCCACGGGCACCATCAGCGCGCCACCCATGCCCTGAAGGACGCGCATCGCGACGAACTGATCGAGCGTGGTGGACAGGCCGCAAAATACCGAGGCCAGCGTGAAGATTGCCAGCGCGAGGGCAAACACTTTTCGCGCGCCGAAGCGGTCGGCGATCCAGCCGCTGGCGGGGATCAGCACGGCCAGGGTGATCAGGTAGGCGCTGATGCCGATATTCAGATCCACGGCCTGTACACCGAAGCTTTTTGCCATGTCCGGCAGCGCGGTGGCAATCACCGTCCCGTCCAGAAACTCCATAAAGAAAGCACCGGCCACCAGCAGCGCCGCAGGCGATAATCCACGGCTCTCTTTGCCGGATACGTTTTCACTCATTCTCTTCCTGCCCGCTCAAAAAATTTTATAAACATTTACTGGAATTTATAAGACTGTAACGTGCAGATTTATCATGGCTTTTTTTAACAAACCAGCAGCACTGAGGGTTTAATAACCGTGATGCAGGTCACAAAATGGTTGATTTTTGTGATGGTGGTCATATTATAAGCGTATTGACAATAACACCTGCATAACACGTTACTGGAGCAACATAATGAAACTGCGCAAAATCCTGAAAAGCATGTGGGCAAACTACTGCACAACGTTTAAAGACGTCCCACCGGGTGCGATGTTCTGATAAAAAAACCTGCTTCGGCAGGTTTTTTTATGTCTGCGGACGACGAGAGGGAGATGGAAGGGCGTCTGTTTTGCTACTATGGCGGCCTTTGAATAAGGAGAACCCCATGTCACAAAACCTGAGCGCCGATCAGGAACTGGTATCTGACGTCGTCGCCTGCCAGCTGGTTATCAAACAAATCCTTGATGTGATTGACGTTATCGCGCCGGTTGAGGTACGCGAAAAGATGTCGACCCAACTGAAAAACATCGATTTCACCAACCATCCTGCTGCGGCGGACCCGGTTACGCTCCGCGCGATCCAGAAAGCGATTGCGCTGATTGAACTCCGCTTCACACCGCAGGGTGAGTCACACTAAAATAAACCGATGTTTTAAAATTAGAAACCCTTTTCTGCTTTTACGTCGAAGGGCGACAAAGCCTGTCGCCCGCAGAAGGATCAGAAGAACGTCTGCACCAGCAGATAGCTCACCACGCAGGCACAGCTGACGCCAATCAGCCCCGGCAGAATAAAGCTGTGGTTGATGATGAATTTACCGATGCGGGTGGTACCGGAGCGATCGAATCCGATACAGGCCAGATCGCTCGGATAGGTCGGCAGCACAAAGTAGCCGTAGGATGCCGGGAAGAAGGCCACCAGCATTTTCGGATCGATGCCCAGCATCAACCCCATCGGGGCGACCGCGGTCAAGGCCGCAGCCTGGCTGTTGACCAGTTTTGATACCAGGAACAGCACGATGGCATACGTCCAGGGATGACTCTTCACCACCCCCTCCAGCGCCATTTTCAGCTCGTCGAGATGCGCCTGAAAAAAGGTATCGCTCATCCACGCCACACCAAACACCGAGAAAATCGCGACCATCCCCGCCTTAAATACCGCCCCGTTTGAAATGGCCGACGCATTTACCTTGCAGGTCATCAGCATGATGGCCCCGGCGATCAGCATCATCATTTGAATGACAAGGTTCATCGACAGTGCTGTCATTTTCCCTTTGATCTCAAACGCCGGACGCAGCTCGGGCAGCGCACCCAGCAGGACCACAACGGCAATCCCGGCGAAGAAGATCCACGTGGACCAGTAGGCCTGTTTCGGGAAACGCTGATCCATCAACGTCTCCGTTCCTCCATAGATAAACTCCCGCTGTTTCGGATCTTTCAGCTTTTCCTGAAATTCAGTATCGTCTGCGAGGTTTTTCCCCCGGCGCAGGCTCCACAGTGCCGCAATGGCGACGCCAGACAGTGAGGCCGGTACGGAAACGGCGAGGATTTCGAGGATCCCCCACGCGTGACCGATGCCGTGCTGCGCACCCAGAATCGAGACCAGCGAAACGACGGCCACGGAAACGGGGGAGGCGGTGATCGCCATCTGAGAGGCCACCGAGGCCACCGCCATCGGCCGTTCCGGGCGAATGCCTTTTTTCAGGGCGATATCCGCGATAATGGGAAACATGGTGTAGACGACGTGCCCGGTCCCGCACAGGAAGGTCAACATCCAGGTGGTAAACGGTGCGAGAAGGGTGATGTGCTGGGGATGTTTACGCAGCAGGCGCTCTGCAAACTGCATCATTACATTCAGGCCACCGGCGGTCTGTAGCGTGGCCGCACAGCCGATGACGGCGAGGATCGTGAGCATCACGTCAACCGGCGGTTTACCGGGTTGCAGACCAAAGACAAAACTCAAAACAAACAGGCCGATGCCGCTTATCAGCCCCAGGCCCATCCCGCCGAAGCGGGTGCCTATCAGCAGGCAGAGGATAATGACAATAAACTCAATGGTGATCATGATGCTCCCTCGTTAATGAATGTAATTAAACAAATCATTACACGATGTATGGTTATTCATTGGGAGCAAGATCTGATTTGTTAAATGTCAGCAAAAGCAGGGAGTTGGTACCCACTCCCTGACGGGCTGAGGGATCCCCAGTAATTTGAAAGCAAAAGCGATAACGTTGCCTTCAGAATAACTGAAGGCTTTCAGCGATGTCTCGGTCCGGCTGTAAATCGCTGAGGCGTTTCCTGTAGGCCGGGGCGAGGCGCAGGGATGCGCCGAGAGGGCGGGCTTTACAGGGATGTTACCTCCGCCCGTCCCCGATAAGCCGGAAGGAATAAGCCGAAGGTACCGCGAAGCGGCGATTTTCCGCCGGAAGCCCGGGTCGCCAGGGTGGTGGCGACTGAGCCACCCTGGCACGTTCACCGGTTATGCCGTGACAGAGTAGCAAGGAACATAAAGTGAACGGAATGACCACCAGAGCCGTATGTTCCCCCTCACCCCAGCCCTCTCCCTCAAGGGAGAGGGGGCCGTCTGTGCAGGCATTATTTTGTGGGGAACTCTCAGCCCTGACGGGAGCGGGTGAAGGGACTTAGTGGTGTTGCACGGTAGCTATGTCGAGAAGATGGCGGTCCGTCTGCTCCAGACAAATCCCCGCACGTTTCGCGTTGCGGATTTCATCTGCGAGCGTCTTCAGCAGCATGCCATCCTGCTGCTGCTCTCTGTCCATATCGCGTAAAAACGTGAGGGTAATGATGTCCTGTTGCGCTTTGGCTTCATCAGCCAGTTTGCTCAGCTTCGCACAGCGTTGCTCATACTCTTCGAGCGTTTTCTGGAACAGTTCTTCCAGAGAAGTGTAATTATCTTCAATCGTTTCAAGCTCTTTGACGGTAGGGTTTGCCCCGACAGCTTTCAAAAAGTTAAAGACACGCATCATGTGCGTGACGTTACTTTGCGCCTGAGTACGAAAGAAGGTGGCAGTGCCGTTGAGGCTTTTTCTGGAACACCACGCGCTCAAATGCAGATGCAGATTTGAAGCATAAAACTCCAGGTTCATCTGGGCATTCAGTTTTTGCATCATCGTTTGGGTAGTCATTCTCATATCCTTATTGACTGTGGGACTTGATGTCCGCTACTTAACCTGACCCGGCAGGTATTGACGATTGAATGGCAGAAATAGATTTCTGCAAGGTAAAAACTCGAAAATTCACTTCCTGTGTTCGATTTAAATAAGCATACGCTTCTCTTCGACTTAAGAAAACTCTTAATTAGGCTGTGTTTACCATAGATTACAAATTTAAATATAGCCCAGAATAGAAAGAAGGTTACAAGATTGATAATTATATAACATGTTGATTTAAAAGGGTGTAAAATTAATTTTGCTCATTTTTATCGTTTCAGGAAACGTTCTTTGGCGGGAAATTCTGTAAAAGTGATAAATCATAAATAATATTTGCAAATATATCCTGTCGTATCAAATTTGAGCTAAATCATTTTTCACTCAATATACGGTTCTGTGATCGCGGCGCAAGATTGTGTTCTGATAACGCGAGAAAATGAAACAATGTTTTACATTGTTTCATTCGTTGAGGTTTATGATGGCTAACGTTGCGGTGCTGCTGGCACCTGGTTTTGAAGAAGCAGAAGCAATTATCACTATTGATATTCTGCGGCGTTTACAGATTGAGGTGGAGACGCTGGCCTGCGCGGAGTCCCGTGCGGTAGTGAGTTACCATAATATCCCCATGGTGGCTGACAGTACGTTAACGGAGCGCATTAATAGGCTGTATGACGCGGTCGTGTTGCCCGGTGGGCCGCAGGGGAGCGTCAATCTTGCTGCTAACCAGGAGGTGATCCGCTTTGTTTCCGCGCATGACGAGCACGGCAAACTTATCTGCCCGATCTGCTCTGCGGCCGCGCGGGTGCTGGGCGGTAACGGGCTACTGAAGGGGCGCCGCTACGTCTGTTCCGGCGATCTGTGGCAGAGCGTTGATGATGGAGTATATGTAGATGCGCCGGTCGTGGAGGATAATAACCTCATCAGCGGCAAGGGGCTGGGGCACGCTTTTGACTTTGCGCTGACGCTCTCTGCTCGTTTGTTGGGTGACGACACCCCCGTGCGCGATCATGCTGAACACATCTATTACCGCTGGTAAATTTTCTGCCGGACGCTAAGGCGTCCGGGTTACAGGGATTTCTTAGCTGACCTTATGGATAATCCTGCTTAACTCCTTTCCATTTGTAGGACAATTACGTCCTTTTTTATGTCATTTTCCGCTGAATTTATGTACGCAATTACTGTAATTCTGCGGTGTGATGTCGCTCTCTTATGGATGATTAATTTCCCGCTAAAACTATCTCCAGCAATAACGCTTATAACAAGGTAAGCGCTAATGCCTTGTTTTAAGTCCGATTAAATAAGTTGTTCGCCATTATTCCCTACAGATAAGAATGCTTAAGCTGGAGTTTACCATGCACAAATTTACTAAAGCGCTGGCGGCCATCGGCCTGGCTGCCGTTATGTCACAATCCGCTATCGCTGAAAATTTAAAGCTCGGTTTTCTGGTTAAACAGCCTGAAGAACCGTGGTTCCAGACCGAATGGAAATTTGCTGATAAAGCCGGAAAAGATTTGGGATTTGAGGTAATTAAAATCGCCGTACCTGACGGTGAGAAAACGCTGAACGCCATTGATAGCCTGGCGGCCAGCGGTGCGAAAGGTTTCGTTATCTGTACGCCGGATCCAAAACTGGGGTCAGCGATTGCCGCGAAAGCGCGCGGTTACGACATGAAAGTGATTGCGGTGGACGATCAGTTCGTGAACGCCAAAGGTAAACCGATGGATACCGTTCCGCTGGTAATGATGGCGGCCACTAAAATCGGTGAGCGTCAGGGCCAGGAGCTCTATAAAGAGATGCAAAAACGCGGCTGGGATGTCAAAGAGACCGCCGTGATGGCCATTACCGCTGACGAGCTGGACACCGCCCGTCGTCGTACCACCGGGTCCATGGACGCCCTGAAAGCGGCTGGCTTCCCGGAAAAACAGATCTACAAAGTCCCGACCAAATCCAACGATATTCCGGGCGCCTTTGATGCGGCAAACTCCATGCTCGTCCAGCATCCGGAAGTGAAGCACTGGCTGGTGGTGGGGATGAACGACAACACCGTACTGGGCGGCGTGCGTGCAACGGAAGGCCAGGGCTTTAAAGCACCGGACGTGATCGGGATCGGCATTAACGGCGTTGACGCCGTGAGCGAACTGTCTAAAGCGCAGGCGACCGGCTTCTATGGCTCACTGCTGCCAAGCCCGGATGTCCACGGCTATAAATCCAGCGAAATGCTCTACAACTGGGTGACCAAAGGGGCTGAACCGCCGAAATTCACTGAAGTGACCGATGTGGTGCTGATCACCCGCGATAACTTCAAAGAGGAGCTGGCGAAAAAAGGACTGGGCGGTAAGTAATACGCTGTGATTGCGCCCCTCCCTCACCGTGAGGGGCCAGACGTACACACTACAGGACTCACGGAGTCGTTATGCAACAGTCTGATCCGTATCTCTCTTTCCGCGGCATCGGTAAAACGTTCCCCGGTGTAAACGCGCTGACCGATATCAGCTTCGACTGCTATGCCGGCCAGGTTCACGCCCTGATGGGGGAGAATGGCGCGGGAAAATCCACGCTGCTAAAAATTCTCAGCGGCAACTACACGCCCACCACCGGCACGCTGGCTATTCGCGGCGAAGAGGTGGCCTTTGCCGACACCACGGCAGCATTAAATGCGGGCGTCGCCATCATCTATCAGGAGCTGCATCTCATTCCTGAAATGACCGTGGCGGAGAACATCTATCTGGGCCAGCTTCCGCATAAAAGCGGCGTGGTCAACCGCTCGCTGCTCAATTATGAAGCGGGCTTGCAGCTCAAGCACCTTGGGCTGGATGTCGATCCGCAAACGCCCCTTAAGTATCTCTCCATCGGCCAGTGGCAGATGGTGGAAATTGCCAAAGCGCTGGCGCGTAACGCCAAAATTATCGCCTTCGATGAGCCAACCAGCTCGCTCTCGGCGCGTGAAATAGAAAATCTCTTTCGCGTGATCCGCGAGCTGCGCAAAGAGGGCCGCATCATTCTGTACGTTTCTCACCGTATGGAAGAGATTTTTGCCTTAAGCGATGCCATCACCGTGTTTAAAGATGGACGCTACGTGCGCACCTTCACCGATATGCAGCAGGTTAATCACGATCAGCTGGTGCAGGCGATGGTCGGACGCGATCTGGGGGACATTTACCACTGGAAACCGCGCGAGTATGGCCCGGAGCGTCTGCGTCTGGATAACGTCAAAGCCCCAGGCGTGCGCACGCCCATTTCACTCTCGGTGCGCAGCGGCGAAATCGTCGGGCTGTTTGGCCTTGTGGGGGCAGGGCGCAGCGAGCTGATGAAAGGGCTGTTTGGCGGGACGCGCATAACCCTGGGCCAGGTTTTCGTCGACGGGAAAAAGGTCGATATTCAGAAGCCTGCGCAGGCGATTAACGCGGGGATTATGCTCTGCCCGGAGGATCGAAAGGCAGAGGGCATTATTCCGGTGCACTCGGTGCGCGACAACATCAACATCTCTGCCCGGCGCAAGTTCATCCGCGCGGGATGTCTGATTAACGACGGCTGGGAGGCGAGCAACGCGGATCACCATATCCGTTCGCTGAACATTAAAACCCCCGGCGCTGAACAGCTGATCATGAACCTGTCCGGCGGTAACCAGCAAAAAGCCATTCTGGGGCGCTGGCTATCGGAAGATATGAAGGTCATTTTGCTGGATGAACCAACGCGCGGTATTGACGTGGGGGCGAAACACGAAATCTATAACGTCATCTATGAACTGGCAAAACGTGGTGTGGCGGTCCTGTTCGCCTCCAGCGATCTGCCCGAGGTGCTGGGCGTCGCCGACCGCATTGTAGTGATGCGTGAAGGCGAAATTGCCGGTGAATTGCTGCATGAACAGGCGAATGAACAACAGGCGTTGAGTCTCGCCATGCCTAAAGTTAGCCAGGCTGTCGCCTGAGTAAGGAGTCAATGATGTCCTCTGTTACTACATCCGGAGCGCCGAAGTCGGCTTTCAGTTTTGGCCGCATCTGGGACCAGTACGGCATGCTGGTGGTCTTTGCTGCCCTCTTCGTCGCCTGCGCGATTTTTGTGCCGAACTTCGCCACGTTCATCAATATGAAGGGGCTGGGGCTGGCTATCTCCATGTCCGGCATGGTGGCCTGCGGAATGCTGTTCTGCCTGGCTTCCGGTGATTTTGACCTGTCGGTCGCCTCGGTGATTGCCTGTGCAGGCGTCACCACTGCCGTGGTGATCAACATGACCGAAAGCCTGTGGATCGGCGTGCTGGCCGGGCTGCTGCTCGGCGTGTTGAGCGGCCTGGTGAACGGGTTTGTCATTGCGCGCCTGAAGATTAACGCCCTGATTACGACGCTGGCGACCATGCAAATCGTGCGCGGTCTGGCCTATATCATCTCCGACGGCAAAGCGGTCGGGATCGAAGACGAGCGTTTCTTCACTCTGGGCTATGCCAACTGGCTGGGGCTGCCTGCGCCAATTTGGCTGACGGTAGGCTGTTTGATCCTGTTCGGTTTCCTGCTCAACCGCACCACCTTTGGCCGAAATACCCTGGCGATTGGCGGCAATGAAGAGGCGGCGCGTCTGGCGGGTGTCCCGGTCGTACGGACCAAGATCATTATCTTCGTGCTTTCCGGGCTGGTATCGGCGGCGGCGGGGATTATTCTGGCGTCGCGCATGACCAGCGGCCAGCCTATGACCTCCATTGGTTATGAGCTGATCGTCATCTCAGCCTGCGTTTTGGGGGGCGTTTCCCTCAAGGGCGGCATCGGAAAAATCTCATATGTGGTGGCGGGGATCCTGATTCTGGGGACCGTAGAGAACGCCATGAACCTGCTCAATATTTCTCCGTTCTCTCAGTACGTCGTACGCGGCCTGATCCTGCTGGCAGCGGTGATCTTCGACCGTTACAAGCAAAAAGCGAAGCGTACCGTCTGATTTATTTTTAGCCACTAACCTGCTCAACTATTAACCATAGTTGACCCCCTGACCGGCCCGCCAGTTTTGTTGACGGGCCGGTTGCTAAATGGCGAGCACCGTCACACTGTCTATACTTACATGGCTGTTTTGTTCACTGTAAGGAGGATTAGGGTGGCTGACTTGTTAACCGCACCGCCTGTATTGCCCGGAAAATTTGCTTTCTTTTTTGACCTCGACGGGACGCTCGCCGGGATTGAACCGCATCCGGATGACGTTGTTGTACCGGACACGGTGTTAGAGAATTTGCAGCAGCTCTCCCGACAGAACGAGGGGGCACTGGCATTGATTTCAGGGCGCTCAATGGCCGAGCTGGACGTGCTCGCCAGTCCTTATCACTTTCCGCTGGCCGGTGTGCACGGAGCGGAGCGCCGCGATATCCATGATCAACTGCATATAGTTTCACTCCCCGACACGCTGATTCAGGCGCTGCATGCGCAACTCTCTTCGGCTCTGGAAATGCTTCCCGGTACGGAACTGGAAGCCAAAGGCATGGCTTTTGCGCTGCACTACCGTCAGGCGCCCCATCATGAGGCGGCGATATTTTCGATAGCAAGAAGCGTGGCCGAAGCCCATCCGGAGCTGGCGTTACAGCCGGGTAAATGTGTGGTCGAGATTAAACCGGCAGGAATTAACAAAGGCGCTGCCATTGCAGCGTTTATGGCGGAAGCGCCGTTCAAAGGGCGTACGCCAGTCTTTTTTGGGGATGACCTGACCGACGAGGCCGGGTTCAGGGTGGTAAACCAGGCCCAGGGCATGTCTGTCAAGGTTGGATCTGGTGAAACCATTGCCGGATGGCGGCTGGATAATGTCGCCAGCGTCTGGCAGTGGATATCTGACGTCGCTAACCAGCAACAACAACAAATAGCGCAAAACAACGGGAGAAATCATTATGGGTCGCTTAGTCGTCGTCTCTAATCGCATCGCACCGCCGGATGATAAAAAAGCCAGTGCCGGTGGCCTGGCGGTCGGGGTATTAGGTGCCCTCAAAGCCGCGGGTGGTCTCTGGTTTGGCTGGAGCGGGGAAATCAGTAACGAAGAGAAACCGCTAAAAAAGGTGTCACGGGGCAATATCACGTGGGCCTCCTTCGCCCTTAGCGAGAAGGACTATGATGAATATTATTCCGAGTTCTCAAACGCCGTGCTGTGGCCAGCGTTTCACTATCGTCTGGATCTGGTGAAATTCCAGCGTGAATCCTATGAAGGCTACATGCGCGTCAACGCGCTGCTGGCAGATAAACTACTGCCGCTGATCGAAGAAGACGATATCTTATGGATCCACGATTATCATCTGCTGCCCTTCGCCAGGGAGTTGCGGAAACGGGGTGTGAATAACCGAATCGGTTTCTTCCTGCATATTCCGTTCCCGACCCCGGAGATCTTTACGGCGCTGCCGCAGCACGAGGAGATCCTGGAGGCGCTGTCAGATTACGACCTGCTCGGTTTCCAGACGGAAAATGACAGGCTGGCCTTCCTCGACAGCGTGTCGGGCAAAACCCGGCTGGTCACTCACGGCGGTAAATCTCATACTGCGTGGGGACGAAATTTCCATACCGAAGTCTACCCAATCGGTATTGAGCCAGACGAAATTGCCGAGCAGGCCTCCGGTCCGCTGCCGCCGAAGCTTGCCCAGCTCAAGGACGAACTCAAGCACGTTAAGAATATCTTTTCGGTTGAACGACTGGATTATTCCAAAGGGTTGCCGGAGCGATTCCTCGCCTATGAAACCCTGCTGGATAAATTCCCGCAGCATCATGGCAAGATCCGCTACACCCAGATAGCGCCGACCTCGCGCGGTGAGGTTCAGGCCTACCAGGATATTCGTCACCAGCTTGAGACCGAAGCAGGGCGCATCAACGGGCGCTATGGCCAGCTCGGCTGGACTCCACTTTTCTATCTGAATCAGCATTTTGAGCGCAAAATCCTGATGAAAGTGTTCCGCTATGCGGACGTCGGGCTGGTCACGCCGCTGCGCGACGGGATGAATCTGGTGGCAAAAGAGTATGTAGCAGCACAAGATCCTGCTGACCCGGGCGTGCTGGTGCTGTCCCAATTTGCCGGTGCGGCAAACGAGTTAACCTCAGCGCTGATTGTGAACCCTTACGATCGCGATGACGTGGCAAATGCCCTGAATCGCGCGTTAACCATGCCGCTTGCGGAACGCATTTCACGTCATTCGGAAATGATGGAGACCATCGTTAAGAATGATATCAACCGCTGGCAGGCGCGTTTTATTGACGATTTGCGCGCGATCCAGCCGCAAAGTCAGGAAGGTGATCTGCAAAAAAAGATCGCGACCTTCCCTAAACTCGCCTGATTTCCTCCGGGGGCATTAATTGCCCCCGAGAGGCACCAGCAGGACATCCACCTGGCTTGACGAAACGATGGATTTTGCCGAGCATGCCGCCCGGGAAAAAAAGCTCTGGTTATGATTTCCGCAAATGACCAAATCAATATTCTGTTTCCGACAAATGTCGAGAATATGTTCACTTAATTCCCCGGTGGCAATCACCGTCTGATGGACAGGATAGTTTGCCCGCTCAACCAGCTCGCGCAGAAATTGCTGCGTTTCTTCCTGAAGAACCTCACGAATATCTTCCAGCATAGGCGCTGCCAGTTGGTTATACATTTCGGGTTCAGCTGCCAGGGTGATCAGACTTATGCGGGCGTTGTTCGGGCGGGCAATGGAAACTGCACGGGCGACGAGTTGATGACTTTCTGGGGAAACCGCAACAGAAACAAGAAGATGGGAGTAACTCATCACACACTCCTTTTATGTCAGAATGACACGTTTCTCAAGCTTTACCGCGAATCTGCCGCTTCTGCAAGAGGTACATGCGACAATAGTGTGAACCTTATCATAATTATTCATTAATTATTCTTATAAGAAGAATAACGAAATGGCGGCGCTAAATGAAAGTAATTAACAACTTAACGTAAATCACACATTTAGCCTTCCGTGCTGTTAAATCGCGTTAACCGATCGTCAACGCAAGCGTGATGCTGACCCCTGGAAGCTCCTGTCTCGAATTGAAAGCTTAACCTGCTGTTTTTACTTAATTAACTCTGGCTGTTCCCTGACGTTCGCGCCCGTTCAGACGCGGAAGGGCAGCGCTTCTCCGACATAGCAATTTTCATACCCGATCCACTCATCCCTCTGCATGAGTATTCGTTCCACAAGAATATAACCAAGCTTTGGTTGCTCAATAAATAGTCAAATTACAAGTCATGCTGATGGATTTATGGGTTACATTCGCGTAAATTATGTGACGAAGATCACATTTTTTTTAAATTCCAGGGGGGGCTGCATTGTATGTGTCAAAACTGACGAGTAGAGTTTGCGTCGAATTAGGAAAAATCTTAGTTATTTGTAAGAAAAGATAAAATGTGTAACCGACATTTTGGCCATGTTAACCGGTCACGCGCTTTACGACGTACAAACCTAAATTCAACTATGCATTTGGCCTTTTCTTTTTATACCGGGTGATTTCCCGGCGACATCACGGGGTGCGGTCTTTCCGCATAAAAATAATAGTTGGTTATTCGGGATGGGAAAAATGCATACATCCGAGTTGCTAAAACATATTTATGACATCAATTTGTCGTATTTATTGCTCGCGCAGCGTTTGATTAGTCAGGACAAACCGTCAGCGATGTTTCGTCTGGGTGTTAACGAAGAGATGGCAACCATGCTGGGTGGATTAACCCTCCCGCAAATGGTCAAGCTGGCTGAAACCAATCAACTTGTCTGCCAGTTCCGTTTTGATAACCCGCAGACCATTACGCGTCTGACTCAGGAATCTCGCGTGGACGATCTGCAACAAATCCACACCGGTATTCTTCTCTCCACCCGTCTGCTCAACGAAATCAGCCAGCCTGATGACGTAGCCCGGAAGAAAAGGGCTTAACAATGAGCGAAAAAAGCATTGTTCAGGAAGCCCGTGATATCCAGCTGGCAATGGAACTCATCACGCTGGGCGCGCGTTTACAAATGCTGGAAAGCGAGACGCAGTTGAGCCGTGGTCGTCTGATCAAGCTGTACAAAGAACTGCGTGGTAGCCCGCCGCCAAAAGGCATGCTGCCGTTTTCCACTGACTGGTTCATGACCTGGGAGCAGAACATTCATGCTTCCATGTTCTGTAACGCCTGGCAGTACCTGCTTAAAACGGGCTTATGCAGCGGCGTTGATGCCGTGATCAAAGCCTACAAACTTTACCTTGAGCAATGCCCGCAGCAGGAAGAGGGACCTCTGCTGGCGCTGACCCGCGCCTGGACGCTGGTGCGTTTTGTTGAAAGCGGCATGCTTGAATTGTCGCGCTGCAACTGCTGTGACGGCAATTTTATTACCCACGCGCATCAGCCTGCGGGCAGCTTCGCCTGTAGTTTGTGCCAGCCTCCATCCCGAGCCGTAAAAAGACGTAAACTTTCCCGGGATGCTGCCGATATTATTCCACAACTGCTGGATGAACAGATCGAACACGCTGTTTAACCCGAACCTGTGGGCAAGATTCCAGCAGCGGTAAGCGATTACCGCTGCTTTTTTTTACCCTGCGTTCAGGTCTCGCGCTCGAAATGAACGTCCTGCCATAGTCACTAGCGGAAGGATGATGTCGTGCTTATCTTATTAGGTTACCTGGTAGTTCTCGGTACAGTTTTCGGCGGTTACATGATGACCGGCGGGCACCTTGGAGCACTCTATCAACCGGCTGAACTTGTCATCATCGGCGGTGCAGGGGTAGGGGCTTTTATCGTTGGTAACAACGGTAAATCGATCAAGGGCACGCTGAAGGCGATTCCGCTGCTGTTTCGTCGCTCGAAATACACCAAAAGCATGTATATGGATCTGCTGGCGCTGCTCTATCGCCTGATGGCGAAGTCACGTCAGCAGGGGATGTTCTCGCTGGAGCGGGACATCGAAAACCCGAAAGAGAGCGAAATTTTCGCCAGCTACCCGCGTATTCTGGCCGACGCGATGATGCTCGATTTTATCGTCGATTACCTGCGCCTGATCATCAGCGGCAACATGAACACCTTCGAAATTGAAGCCCTGATGGACGAAGAGATTGAAACCCATGAGAGCGAATCCGAAGTGCCGGCCAACAGCCTGGCGCTGGTGGGCGACTCGCTTCCGGCGTTTGGCATCGTGGCGGCGGTAATGGGCGTGGTACATGCCCTGGCCTCGGCGGATCGCCCGGCGGCTGAACTGGGCGCGCTGATTGCCCACGCGATGGTGGGGACGTTCCTCGGTATTTTACTGGCCTACGGCTTTATCTCCCCGCTGGCGAGCGTGCTGCGCCAGAAGAGCGCCGAAACCACCAAAATGA
Source organism: Enterobacter cloacae complex sp. GF14B (assembly GCF_004136805.1). Classification (NCBI taxonomy): domain Bacteria; kingdom Pseudomonadati; phylum Pseudomonadota; class Gammaproteobacteria; order Enterobacterales; family Enterobacteriaceae; genus Enterobacter; species Enterobacter cloacae complex sp. GF14B. Next base: position 7,523 of record NZ_QFRV01000006.1, on the reverse strand, counting down.
TGCAGTGCGTGAAAATTACGCTGCTCTCAAACCTCAACGGTTATGCCCCGCCGATCGCCGTCGAATTTGGTCGTAAGACGCTCTACTCCAGCGAACGTCCGTCGTTTATCGAACTGGAAGAGCACGTGCGCGCGGTGAAAAACCCCAACCAACAGACGACAACTGAGGACGCATGAAAAACCAGTCCCATCCGATCGTCATCGTAAAAAAGCGCAAGCATAAGGGGCACGGGCACGGTTCTCACGGCTCCTGGAAGATCGCGTACGCCGACTTTATGACCGCCATGATGGCGTTCTTCCTGGTGATGTGGCTGATCTCCATCTCCAGCCCGAAAGAGCTTATCCAGATTGCGGAATATTTCAGGACGCCGCTGGCGACGGCGGTCACCGGCGGGCCGCGCATTTCGAACAGCGACAGCCCGATCCCCGGCGGCGGTGATGATTACACCCAGCAGCAGGGCGAAGTGAAAAAACAGCCTAACATCGACGAGCTGAAAAAACGAATGGAGCAGGCGCGCCTGAAAAAACTGCGCGGTGACCTGGATCAGCTGATTGAAGCGGACCCTAAGCTGCGCGCACTGCGTCCGCATCTGAAAATTGACCTGGTACAGGAAGGGCTGCGTATTCAGATCATCGACAGCCAGAACCGGCCGATGTTTAAAACCGGCAGCGCCGATGTCGAGCCCTACATGCGCGATATTCTGCGTGCGATTGCACCGGTACTGAACGGTATTCCTAACCGCATTAGCCTGTCCGGACACACGGATGATTTCCCGTACGCCACGGGAGAGAAAGGATACAGCAACTGGGAGCTTTCTGCCGATCGCGCCAACGCCTCGCGTCGCGAGCTGGTGGCGGGTGGGCTTGATGATGGCAAGGTCCTGCGCGTGGTCGGCATGGCTGCAACCATGCGCCTTACCGACCGCGGACCGGATGACGCCATCAACCGTCGTATCAGTCTTTTAGTGCTGAACCAGCAGGCGGAGCAGGCCATCCTGCATGAAAACGCCGAAAGTCAGAATGAGTCACTGGACGATTTAAAACAGCCTGGGGCCGTCCCTTCGGCTGCCGTTCCAACATCGCCACCAGCCAATCCGAGGTGATAGCGTGAGCATGGATATTACCGATTTTTACCAGACATTTTTTGATGAAGCCGACGAATTGTTGGCCGATATGGAGCAACATTTGCTGGATCTGGTGCCCGAGGCGCCGGACTCAGAACAGCTCAATGCCATCTTCCGTGCGGCGCATTCCATTAAAGGCGGAGCCGGAACGTTTGGATTTACCATTTTGCAGGAAACCACCCATTTAATGGAAAACCTGCTGGATGAAGCACGACGCGGTGAGATGCAGCTCAATACCGACATTATCAACCTGTTTTTGGAAACGAAAGATATTATGCAGGAACAGCTCGACGCCTATAAAAGTTCGGCAGAGCCTGATGCCGCCAGCTTTGAATACATCTGCAACGCGCTGCGTCAGTTAGCGCTGGAAGCCAAAGGTGAGGCGTCTGCGCCCGCTGTCCCTGCGGCAAAATTGAGCGTTGTTGACGCCGTGGCCGAACCCGCTACGGCGCCTGACGCGCCCGCAGGAAAACTGCGCGTGGTGCTGTCACGTCTGAAGGAGAACGAGGTCAACCTGCTGGAAGAGGAGCTGGGGAACCTGGCGACGCTCAGCAACGTGGTGAAGGGCAAAGACAGCCTGGCCGCGACGCTTGACGGCGGAATCGGTCAGGATGACATCGTGGCAGTGCTGTGCTTCGTGATTGAAGCGGATCAGATTGCGTTTGAAACCGAGGCGGCGGCAGTTGAAGCGCCAGCTCCGGCAGAGAATACCCCTGCGGTAGTTGCCGCTGCCCCGGCACTGAAAGCCGTGCCAAAAGAGACGGCTGCCCCGGCCCGCGGTGAAAAACCGGCGGCGCGTTCCAGCGAGTCCACGAGCATTCGCGTGGCGGTGGAGAAAGTGGATCAGCTAATCAACCTGGTGGGTGAACTGGTGATCACCCAGTCGATGCTGGCCCAGCGTTCCAACGAGCTGGACCCGGTGACTCACGGCGATCTCATCACCAGCATGGGCCAGTTACAACGTAACGCCCGCGATTTGCAGGAATCGGTGATGTCCATCCGCATGATGCCGATGGAATATGTCTTCAGCCGCTTCCCGCGCCTGGTGCGCGACCTGGCCGGCAAGCTCAACAAACAGATCGAACTCACGCTGATGGGCAGCTCCACCGAGCTGGACAAGAGCCTGATCGAACGCATTATCGACCCGTTAACGCACCTGGTGCGTAACAGCCTCGACCACGGCATCGAGCTGCCGGAAAATCGCGTGGCAGCCGGAAAATCGCCCGTGGGCAACCTGATCCTGTCAGCGGAACATCAGGGCGGCAACATCTGCATCGAAGTGACCGATGACGGCGCGGGCCTGAACCGCGAGCGCATTCTGGCGAAGGCGATCTCGCAGGGAATGGCGGTCAACGAAAACATGACGGACGAAGAAGTGGGCATGCTGATTTTTGCCCCGGGCTTCTCAACCGCAGAGCAGGTCACCGACGTTTCCGGCCGTGGCGTGGGCATGGACGTGGTGAAACGTAACATTCAGGAGATGGGCGGTCACGTTGAGATCCAGTCTAAGCAGGGTGCAGGCACCACGATTCGTATCCTGCTGCCGCTGACGCTGGCCATTCTTGACGGCATGTCCGTTAAAGTGGCGGACGAAGTCTTTATTCTGCCGCTGAACGCGGTGATGGAGTCCCTCCAGCCGCGTGAAGAAGATCTGCATCCGCTGGCGGGCGGGGAGCGCGTGCTCGAAGTACGCGGCGAGTATCTGCCGCTGGTGGAACTGTGGAAAGTGTTCGAAGTGGACGGGGCAAAAACCGAGGCCACGCAGGGTATCGTTGTGATCCTGCAAAGCGCCGGACGCCGCTACGCGCTGCTGGTTGATCAGCTGATTGGTCAGCATCAGGTGGTGGTTAAGAACCTGGAAAGTAACTACCGCAAAGTGCCGGGGATCTCTGCTGCCACCATCCTGGGTGATGGTAGCGTCGCGCTGATCGTCGATGTATCGGCACTTCAGGGATTAAATCGTGAACAACGTGTGGCGAACACAGCCGCCTGATTAAGTAAAAGGTAATAACATGACCGGTATGAGTAACGTAACGAAACTGGCGGGCGAGCCATCGGGGCAGGAATTCCTGGTTTTCACTTTAGGTGATGAAGAGTACGGTATCGACATCCTGAAAGTGCAGGAAATTCGTGGTTACGACCAGGTAACGCGCATTGCGAACACGCCAGCGTTTATCAAGGGTGTGACCAACCTGCGCGGTGTGATTGTGCCTATCGTGGACCTGCGCGTGAAGTTCAGCCAGGGCGATGTGGAGTACAACGATAACACGGTGGTGATCGTCCTGAATCTGGGGCAGCGCGTGGTGGGGATCGTGGTGGATGGCGTGTCTGATGTACTGTCGCTGACCGCAGATCAAATCCGTCCTGCGCCGGAGTTTGCGGTCACGCTGTCGACGGAATACCTGACGGGGTTGGGTGCGCTCGGCGAGCGTATGCTAATTCTGGTGAATATTGAGAAGCTGCTGAACAGTGAAGAGATGGCGCTGCTGGATATTGCGGCGAATCATGTAGCATAAAATGAAGCCGGGTAAGCGTCAGCTCCACCCGGCTCTTTTGTATCCTTACGCCTCCTGCTCCACCAGCTCTGCCTCCGCTTCCCGCGCCCCTTCATTCTGCGACAGCATCGCTGTCGCAATCCCGTTCCCCAGCACGTTAATGGCGGACCGTCCCATATCCAGGAAATGATCAATCCCCATCAGCAGCAGGATCCCGGCCACCGGAATGTTAAAGCTCGGAATGGTTGCCGCCAGCACCACCAGCGACGAGCGCGGTACACCCGCAATGCCTTTCGAGGCCAGCATCAGCGTTAACATCAGCACCGTCACCTCGGTGAAACTCAGGTGAATGTTGTACGCCTGGGCGATAAACATTGAGGCGAACGAGCAGTACACCATGGAGCCGACCAGGTTAAACGAGTAGCCGATCGGCAGGACGAAAGAGGCGATATTCCGTGAACAGCCGAAGCGCGCTAACTGCTCCAGCGTTTTCGGGTATGCCGCTTCAGAGCTGCTGGTGGTAAACGCGACCAGCACCGGATCTTTCAGCATCGCCACCAGACGAAAAATCTCTTTTTTCAGCACCATGTAACCTACCGCCAGCAATACCAGACAGGTCAGAAGGATCGCCACATAGTAACCGCCAATAAACGAGGCATAGTTCAGCAAAATGCCCAGCCCCTGAGTGGCAATGACGGACGAAATTGCGGCAAAAATGGCCAGCGGCGCAACGTACATCACGTAGCCCGTCACCTTCAGCATAATGTGGGAGACCACATCCAGCGCCGCGACCAGCGGGGCGTTGAATTTTTGGCCCAGTGACGCGCCGCCAATGCCGAAGAACATCGAGAAGACCACAATTTGCAGGATCTCATTGTTCGCCATCGCGCCGGCAATGCTGGTTGGAATGGTGTGTGACAGGAAGGCTTTCAGCGACATCCCACTAACGGCCAGGCCGGTATCAACCGTCTCTGTGGGGATGCTCAGGTTCAGACCGCTGCCGGGTTGTTCAAGGGTAACAATAAACAGCCCCACCAGAATGGAAAGCACGGATGAGCTGATAAACCACACCATCGCTTTACCCCCGACGCGCCCAATCGTCGACGTTTCACCCAGCTTCATAATGCCCACCGTCAGGGTGCTGAACACCAGCGGGGCAATCACCATCTTAATCAGCCGCAGGAAAATATCGGTCAGTAGCGTAATGTTCTCCGACCAGGCCTGTATCGCGTCGGACGAAGCATACTCATGGATCGCCGCACCTGAAAGAATACCCGCCAGCATGAAAATCACGATGAAGAGCGTGAGTTTGTTTGCACTTGCCACAAAAAGATCCTCTATGCGCTAAAAGAGTTTCCTGCGTCGATGCATACAACTTTTTTATTTAAGCGCAGGAAAATATTCGAGGCATAAATTGAAGTAAAGCTGCGTGAGTTACAACTTGTTTTTAATTTTTATGAAATTCGTTGTTTTTATCATAACGATATATTGTGATGCAGATCACATTACACGCGATATATCCTCAGATTAAGCAAGAATAATGCCCGTTTTATTTTGCTAACTCTTTGTAATGTTTGTTAATAGTCTGTTAATTGGGGGCGGTGTCTCACCTTCGTTGAAAGTGGTTGAAGCGTGAACCATAAACTAAATTCTCAGTAACCGCGCCGGGGAATGTTTAAGCGGGGCTAACATACTGAACAGTATGAATAAAATATGGCAAGCGGACCATTATTTCTTCTGGAGGGTGGTAAATGAAAAGAAAACTTCTTTTTATCTGCGCGGGTACACTGCTGACGGCGGCGACTGTCGGTCAGGCGCTGGCAGTCACCAGTAGCGGTACTATCGGGGCGACGCTGACGTTGACGAACGGTTGTTTGATCAACGGCTCGCCAACGCAAAACGGCATTAACTTCGGGACACTCGATTTCGGGACCCATCCTGCGACATTCTCCACCCTGACAACCCAGTTAACCGGGGCCAGCGGCGGAAATACCTTTACCATTCAATGTACCACTGCCAGTTACACGGTGGCGATCACCGGCAACACCAACGCGACCGCACCCGGAACCGTTGTCGGCACCCCCGGCACACCCGCCCGATATCTGGTGAACACCGCCAATGCGGCACAGGGCGTGGCATACAGCCTCTATAGCGACAGCGGGTACAACAACGTGATTGCTAACAACGCCGCGTTGCCCGTAGCTTCCACAGCGGGCGGGGTGAACAGCTATACCCTCTACGGGCGCATAACAGGCGGCGGCAATAGCGTAACGGTTGTACCGGGAACCTATACCGACACGATTAACGTCAGCGTCACCTACTGATTCAGCCATGAAGGCATTGTGTTTATGTCTGCGCGAAAGCGCAGAGGGCGTCGTGCACCCTTTTTTGGCCCTGATCGTCGGGCTGATGATGATCTGCGACGCCAGGGCGGTGACATCCCAGTCCTTCAGGGTGAGCGCGACGGTAGTACCAGGATGCTCGGTGAGTACCGGCACGGGCGGGCGCTTTGGGACGCTGGATTTTGGAACCCGCAATGGCGTGGACAACACGCCGGTCAGCACCAGCTTTGTCGCCGACGGCGCGTTGTCCATCGCCTGCACACCGGGTGTGGCGCTAAGTATGAGCATTAACGGCGGTCAGAATTATAGCTCTGTGAGGCGGATGACGCGTTCAGGCGGGACAGAGGTGGTCGGTTACCGGCTCTACAGCAGCAGCTCACTGGCCGCGAACAGTGAAATTGGCGTTAACCAGGCCATACCGATTACCTATACCAACAGCAATAACATCGCGTTGCCTCTTTTTGGCGTCGCGCTCCTGACGGGGTTTAGCCTGCCGGGAACATATTCAGATCAACTCACCGTGACCTTGTCATGGTAGGAAAGGGAGAACATCGATGAAGCCATTTTTCAGGCGATCAGGCCTGGTGGGTCTGTTGGGGGCAACGGCTCTGGCAGCGGGCCAGGCGCAGGCAGCGGCAACCATTCTTTTGTGGCCCATCGATCCGTGGCTTTCGGCAGAGGCGAGAGCAACTGAATTGTGGATCCAGAATCAGGGCAACAGCGCCACGACAATGCAGATACGCATTGTGCGCTGGAAACAGGAGGGCGGATATGAGCGTTACACCGCCCAGCAGGATGTGGTCGCCAGCCCGCCGATCGTGACTATCGCTAAAGGCAGTAAACAGCTTATTCGCCTGATCAAGCAGGGGACGATCCCGTCGGGGGTTGAGCAGGCCTACCGCATTATTGTGGATGAAATTCCCCAGCCGGATGCCAAAGCGGAACCGTCCATGGGCCTCAAACTGCAAATGCGCTATTCGATTCCTTTATTTGTTTATGGGCAGGGGATCCCCACCCTCAACGAAGGGGCACACCACGCGCTGGCGAACACCCAACAGCTGAGCTGGCGGGTCATTCAGGAGGGGGGGAAACCCGCGCTTCAGGTCCGTAATCAGGGGGATGTTCATGTCCGGCTCAGCCAGGTTGCGGTTGAGCAGGGCGGGCAAAAACGCACGGTTGCCGAGGGGCTGCTGGGTTATGTGCTGCCAGGCAGCACCCGAAGCTGGCCGCTTCCGGCAGGGATTTATCAGCCGAACCGGATGAGCGCGCAAATTAATGCCAGGGATACGCAATGGCAATCGACGCCCGTCAACTGAAACCGGCGATGATGATCCTGCTTTGCGTCAGTACCAGCGCCTTTGCCGAAACCGGTGACGACAGTTTACCGCCGCCGCCGGATGCACGGACGATGAACGGCGAAGCAGTATTCCAGCTCGCCCTGGTGCTGAACCACTATGACACGGGTCTGGTGGTGCCGGTGACGCAGCGCGAGGGTGCCTGGTTTATTTCGGGCGCGGATTTGCTCCGCGCCGGGCTGCCGCCCGCGCATGTGCCTGCCGGAGA
>NZ_QFRV01000071.1:0-23791 GCF_004136805.1 Enterobacter cloacae complex sp. GF14B | reverse complement strand
ATTTGCCTGGCGGCTTTAGCGCGGTGGTCCCACCTGACCCCATGCCGAACTCAGAAGTGAAACGCCGTAGCGCCGATGGTAGTGTGGGGTCTCCCCATGTGAGAGTAGGGAACTGCCAGGCATCAAACAAGTGAAGAGGCCATCCGCAAGGATGGCCTTTTTGCGTTTGTTTGCTGAAAAACGGCAGGCCTTAAGAAGCCGTCACCCGGCAGATTTCAGACTGCACACCACGCCGAAATAAACGCTGCAATCCCCTCCACATTATTCAAATCCAGAACCGGTACTTTCAGCGTCAACGCAACGTCACTGGCCACGGCAATCACATGTTCATCCAGCGTTAACTCACTTACGTCATGTCCGGCATCGCTTCTGAATAGCAGGATCTTCGCAACAGCCTCATGCTTAAACCCCTCAACCAGCACCAAATCCAGCGTGGAGTGATCCATCCGGCTGACAAGATAAGCGAGATCCAGCGGTGCTTCATCCGGTGTTTCTGTCATTAACGCCCAGCGCTGGTTACTCGCCACCATCGTTTGTGCAGCGCCAGCCTTACGCAGCTCATAGCTATCTTTCCCCGGTTTATCGACATCCATGTTATGGTGCGTATGCTTAATCAATCCGGGACGAATGCCTTTGGCGCAAAGTGCAGGTATCAGTTTTTTTAGCAGCGAAGTTTTCCCGGTGCCACTCCAGGCTGAGATCGCTAATACGGGTATCATTTTCTCTCCTGCATCATCTGCAAATCTTCCGTCGTGTTTACATTCACAAACGCCGATTTCATGTCGCTGAAATCAACGGAATGCCCTCCGGACTGGCGCATAAATACCATGACGCGTCGCTCTCCTGCGGCCAGGTAATCTTCCAGCGCGGATATTAACGAGCGATTAATCAATGCGATCGTTGGATGGTCGCGTTCACCGTCGTGTACCCAGACGACGGGAGCACCACCGCGCCGCTGCACCAGACGTTCAACCAGACAGGACGGGATGAAGGGCGTATCACATGGACAAAAGAGAAACCACTCTCCGTACGACTGCTGCATAACAGAAAGCATTCCCGCCAGCGGACCGGGGTAGTCCATCAGGTTATCCTGATAAACCGGATACCCGCTGCGCTGATAAATATCAACATGTCGGTTAGCGCTGATCGCCATCGATGACACCTGATCTGCAAGCGTATCAGCAACATGCTGCCATAATGGTGTGTTGTTCAGGAGCTGAAGTCCCTTATCCTTTCCACCCATTCGCGTTGCCCTGCCCCCGGCCAGAACAACCCCGATGATTTCCTGGCATTGATTCACGAATATCGCCTCTTTTATTGTGGGATTGACCCTGCTAACGTGTCTCTCTAAATGAAAGGAGCACTACCATGAAATGTAAACGTCTTAATGAAGTCATTGAACTTCTCCAGCCGGCCTGGCAAAAAGAGCCAGAGCTGAATCTGATGCAATTTTTACAGAAACTGGCGAAAGAGTCAGGTTTTGATGGCGAACTGGCGGACCTTTCTGACGACATCCTGATCTACCACCTGAAAATGCGTGACTCGGCTAAAGATGCTGTTATTCCGGGCATTCAGAAAGATTATGAAGAGGATTTTAAAACCGCATTACTGCGCGCCCGAGGCGTAATTAAAGAGTAAAAGCTTGTAAGCGGAGCCACCGAAATCGCCACAAGATGATATCCTGAATCATTCGTATAATTTCCGGATGATCGGATGAACGACCAGGCTTTTACTTTCCAGACACTACACCCGGATACCATTATGGATGCGCTGTTCGAGCAGGGTATTCGGGTGGATTCCGGGTTAACAGCTTTAAACAGCTACGAAAACCGTGTCTACCAATTTCAGGACGAAGAGCGCCAGCGCTTTGTCGTAAAGTTTTACCGTCCACAGCGCTGGTCCGCAGAACAAATTCAGGAAGAACATCAGTTTGCCCACGATCTACTGGATGATGATGTTCCCGTTGCGGCACCGATTAAATTCAATAACCAAACGCTGCTGACCCATCAGGGCTTTTACTACGCGGTATTTCCGAGCCTGGGCGGAAGACAGTTTGAGGCAGATAATATCGATCAGATGGAATGGGTTGCCCGCTATCTGGGGCGCATTCATCAGACGGGACGTAAAAAACCGTTTGTTGCCCGTCCGACGATTGGTGTTCAGGAATATCTTATTGAGCCGCGACAGGTATTCGAAACATCGGCGCTGATCCCGAATGCACTAAAGGATAATTTCCTCACGGCGACCGATAAGCTTATTGATGCTGTAAAAGCCTGCTGGCGGGATGATATTACTACTCTGCGCCTGCACGGTGACTGCCACGCCGGAAATATTCTCTGGCGCGATGGGCCGCTATTTGTCGATCTTGATGACGCACGTATGGGACCCGCGGTGCAGGATCTATGGATGCTACTCAACGGTGATAAAGCCGAGCAGCGCATGCAGCTTGAGACCATAATTGAAGCTTATGAAGAATTTATCCCCTTTAATTCAGACGAAATTGCCTTGATAGAGCCTTTACGTGCGATGCGATTTGTTTATTATCTCGCGTGGTTAATCAGGCGTTGGGAAGACCCGGCTTTTCCCCGAAATTTCCCCTGGCTTACCGGGGAGGATTACTGGCGCAACCAGATATCCACATTTACCGAGCAGGTTAAGGTTCTACAGGAACCCCCTTTGCAATTAACGCCGATGTATTAATTGGACACACCCAGGAGAGAGTTGATCATGAAAAAAATTTGGCTGGCGCTGGCTGGTATGATTCTGGCATTTAGCGCAACTGCTGCGCAGTTTACCGACGGCAAGCAGTACATTACGCTAGACAAGCCTGTTGCTGGCGAGCCTCAGGTGCTGGAGTTCTTCTCCTTCTACTGCCCGCACTGCTACGAGTTTGAGCAGGTACTTCATGTTTCTGACAACGTGAAGAAAAAGCTGCCGGAAGGCACCAAAATGACGAAATACCACGTTGAGTTCCTTGGCCCACTGGGCAAAGATCTGACTCAGGCATGGGCGGTCGCGATTGCGCTGGGTGTGGAAGATAAGATCACCGCGCCTATGTTTGAAGCCGTACAGAAAACCCAGACCGTACAAACTACGGCAGATATCCGTAAAGTGTTCGTAGATGCCGGTGTGAAAGGTGAAGACTACGACGCTGCCTGGAACAGTTTTGTGGTGAAATCTCTCGTGGCACAGCAGGAAAAAGCTGCCGCTGACTTCCAGTTGCAGGGCGTGCCGGCGATGTATGTTAACGGCAAATACCAGGTGAATATGCGTGGTATGGACACGACCAGCATGGATATCTTCGTACAACAGTACGCTGATACCGTGAAATACCTGGTTGAGAAAAAGTAACAACCATAAAGAAAAACGCCGGTCACTGACCGGCGTTTTTGTATGAAGATTTAATCTTCGCTATCTGCTCGTCTTTCTCTTTCCAGAGTGTATTAAGCCAAAGCTGGAAACGACGTTTGAAGTTTTTATCGTTGACGTAATCCCCGTGCAGTTCAGTATTGACGGGCACCAGATCAACGCGGACAACGATACGCGTCAGCCTGCCGCTGAGCATGTCGTAGAATGGCGTCCTGTCGTTTTCCGGATAGCAGAGCGTTACGTTCAACAATTTATCGAACTGCTCACCCAGCACGTTGAGCGCCATTGCGATGCCCGCAGCCTTTGGCGGCAACAGGTTCTGATAAGGAGAGCGAGTTTGCTGGCGCTTCTCTTCGGTAAAGCGCGATCCTTCGACGAAGTTAACAATGGTGGTGGGATGCGCGCGAAACTTCTCGCAAGAACGGCGCGTGGTTTCCACGTCCTTACCGCGGCGTTCCGGATGACGAATCAAATAGCTGCGTGAATAGCGTTTCATAAACGGCATATCCAGCGCCCAGCAGGCCAGACCAATGAAAGGCACCCAGGCCAGCTGCTGTTTCAGAAAGTATTTATTCATCGGAATGTGTTTGCGAAACAGTACGCACAATACAACAATGTCGGCCCAGCTGTGGTGATTGCAGATCAGCAGATACCAGTTCTTTTTGTTCAGCTTCTCCAGACCCTGAACGTCCCACTTCAGCCAGGGGTTCAGATGCAGCAGGATCGCCAGGCCTTCACACCAGCAGTACATCATAAAATTACAAAAAGCAGACACCGCGCGCCATACCGGAGGGACAGGCAACAGGAGCTTAATTATTCCGGCAACGATGATTGGCACAGAACAGGCGATAGTAACCAGAATAGTTAAAATGACGCTTAATAATAATGTTATCGCAGCGAGTATTCTCGACATGATGAATTTTTTCAGATAGTTAGCTGTAATTGAGCAGCCGGCTATCCGGTGCTGGGCGCCGATCTTATCAGAAATTCGCTCAGACCAGGGCGCTTTCACACCAGGAGGTCGCGGCTTTTCCTGGCAGGCCTCGAATTTTTCCCTATAGACAAGGTGCTTAAGCCTTATATCCACATAGACTAAATAACCATCAGTGAGGTGTGATCTTAATTGATCTTGTATTAATTGTTTGATTTAAATAGATAAATAAGTTTTCAATATCACTTTTATCAAGCTGTTATTCACCTGTATTAAAAATATGCACAAACTTATCCACAGTTTTGTTTTGCGAGCGATCTTCCCGATCGCAAAATCTTTTTCTGTATAAAGCGCTAAAACCTGATGTTTTCATCCTTCTGTGGCATCCTTTACCCATAAATTCATAACAGGCACGGACATTATGGTTCAGATCCCAGAAAACCCACTTATACTCGTCGATGGCTCTTCTTACCTGTATCGGGCGTATCATGCGTTTCCTCCTCTGACCAACAGCGCAGGGGAACCTACCGGCGCAATGTACGGCGTGCTGAATATGCTGCGCAGCCTGATTCTGCAATACCACCCAACCCATGCGGCCGTGGTGTTTGATGCGAAGGGTAAAACCTTCCGCGATGAATTATTTGAGCATTACAAATCACACCGTCCCCCTATGCCTGACGATCTGCGTGCGCAGATTGAACCGCTGCACGCTATGGTGAAAGCGATGGGGCTGCCACTGCTGGCGGTCTCTGGCGTTGAAGCTGACGACGTTATTGGTACCCTGGCGCGCGAAGCGGAAAAAGCAGGCCGCCCGGTTCTGATCAGTACCGGTGATAAAGACATGGCGCAGCTGGTAACGCCAGGGATTACGCTGATCAACACCATGACAAACACCATTCTTGGCCCGGAAGAAGTGGTCGCCAAATATGGTGTGCCGCCAGAGCTCATTATTGATTTCCTCGCCCTGATGGGCGATTCCTCGGATAACATTCCTGGCGTGCCGGGCGTGGGTGAAAAAACAGCTCAGGCGCTGCTGCAAGGGCTGGGCGGGCTGGATACGCTGTATGCAGAGTCCGACAAAATTGCCGGTCTTACCTTCCGTGGCGCAAAAACCATGGCCGGAAAGCTCGCCGATAACAAAGAGGTGGCTTATCTCTCCTATCAGTTGGCCACCATCAAAACTGACGTAGAGCTGGAGCTTACCTGCGAGCAGCTGGAAGTGCAGGAACCCGCCGCCGACGAACTGCTTGGTCTGTTCAGAAAATACGAATTTAAACGCTGGACCGCGGATGTTGAAGCCGGTAAATGGCTTCAGGCGAAAGGGGCTAAATCTGCGGCGAAGCCGAAAGAGACCATCGTTGTCGATGCCGTAGAGCAGGCAGAAGAAGAGGCGATAGCGCTCTCCTTCGACAACTATGAAACCATCCTGGAAGAGTCACGGCTCGTCGCCTGGATTGAAAAGCTAAAAAAAGCGCCAGTATTTGCTTTCGATACCGAAACGGACAGCCTTGATAACATTACGGCTAATATGGTGGGTCTGTCATTCGCGACGGAGCCGGGTGTTGCCGCCTATGTTCCGGTTGCTCACGACTATCTGGATGCGCCGGAGCAAATCTCCCGCGAGCGCGCCTTAGAACTACTGAAGCCGATTCTGGAAGACGAGAAAGCGCTGAAGGTCGGGCAAAACCTGAAGTATGACCGCGGTATTCTGCAAAACTACGGCATTGAGCTGCGTGGTATCGCTTTTGACACCATGCTTGAATCTTACATTCTGGACAGCGTGGCGGGCCGCCATGATATGGATTCCTTATCCGATCGTTGGCTGAAACACAAAACCATCACCTTTGAAGAAATTGCCGGTAAGGGTAAAAATCAGCTGACCTTTAACCAGATCGCGCTGGAAGAGGCAGGCCGCTACGCCGCGGAAGACGCTGACGTCACGCTACAGCTGCATCTCAAAATGTGGCCGAAATTGCAGAAGCACGAAGGGCCGCTGAATGTGTTCCGGAACATTGAGATGCCGCTGGTGCCTGTGCTGTCCCGCATTGAGCGCAATGGCGTTAAAATCGACCCAACGGTGCTGCATAACCACTCTGGTGAGCTGGCGCAGCGCCTGACCGAGCTTGAACAGAAAGCGCATGAGCTTGCTGGCGAGGCATTTAACCTGTCTTCACCGAAACAGCTGCAAACCATCCTGTTTGAAAAACAGGGCATCAAGCCGCTGAAGAAAACCCCGGGCGGCGCTCCTTCAACGTCTGAAGAGGTGCTGGAAGAGCTGGCGCTGGACTATCCGCTGCCAAAAGTTATTCTGCAATACCGCGGTCTGGCTAAGCTGAAATCGACCTATACCGACAAACTGCCGTTGATGATTAACCCGAAAACGGGCCGCGTGCACACCTCCTATCACCAGGCTGTGGCGGCGACCGGGCGACTTTCGTCAACCGATCCTAACCTTCAGAACATTCCGGTGCGTAATGAAGAGGGCCGCCGTATTCGCCAGGCTTTCATTGCGCCAGAGGATTATCTGATTGTCTCCGCGGACTACTCGCAAATCGAACTGCGTATTATGGCGCACCTGTCACGCGACAAAGGCCTGCTGACGGCCTTTGCCGAAGGGAAGGACATTCACCGGGCAACCGCTGCCGAAGTGTTTGGGCTGCCGCTGGAGAGCGTGACAAATGAGCAGCGTCGTAGCGCAAAAGCGATCAACTTCGGTCTGATTTACGGCATGAGTGCCTTTGGTCTTTCACGCCAGCTCAATATTCCGCGTAAAGAGTCGCAGAAGTATATGGATCTCTACTTCGAGCGGTATCCGGGCGTGCTGGAATATATGGAACGTACCCGCGCGCAGGCGAAAGAGAAAGGCTACGTTGAAACGCTGGATGGCCGTCGTCTCTACCTTCCGGACATCAAATCCAGCAACGCCGCGCGCCGCGCGGGTGCTGAACGTGCTGCGATTAACGCCCCTATGCAGGGCACTGCGGCGGACATCATTAAACGTGCAATGATCGCCGTCGATGCCTGGTTGGAAAAAGAGAAGCCGCGCGTGAAAATGATCATGCAGGTACATGATGAACTGGTCTTTGAAGTTCATAAAGACGATCTGGAGACGGTCTCTCAGAAGATCCATGAACTGATGGAAAACAGCATGAAGCTGGACGTTCCGTTGCTGGTGGAAGTGGGTAGCGGCGAAAACTGGGATCAGGCTCACTAAGGGCTAACGGAATAACGCGCGTTTTATGTAAGTAAGCAACATAAGTACGCGCGTTTTGTGACGATCATTAGAATTCCCTATGTAAAGAATGAAAAAAAACTACAAAAAGTGCTTTGTCCAGCGATAAAAAAAGAGTAGAGTTAACGACGTAGGGTACAGAGGTAAGATGTTCTATCTTTCAGACCTTTTACTTCACGTAATCGGATTTGGCTGAATATTTTAGCCGCCCCAGTCAGTAATGACTGGGGCGTTTTTTATTGCGGCAAAGAAAGTTTCAGGCGAAAAAAAGCGCGGTCATCGCCGCGCCTGTTATTACTCTGCTTCCGCTTCTGTCGCCGGTTCCAGATCGTTAAACCAGCTGTCGAGCTTCTGACGCAGTTTATCCACGCCCTGCTTTTTCAGCGAGGAGAACGGTTCAACCTGTACATCACCGTTGAATGCCAGCACCGCTTCACGAACCTTATTCACCTGTGCCTTGCGCGCGCCGCTCGCCAGCTTATCCGCTTTTGTCAGCAGTACCAGCACCGCAATATCGCTTGCCACCGCCCAGTCAATCATCTGCTGGTCGAGATCTTTCAGCGGATGACGAATATCCATCAGCACCACCAGGCCTTTCAGACACATGCGTTTTTCCAGGTATTCACCCAGCGCACGCTGCCATTTGATCTTCATCTCTTCCGGTACCTGCGCGTAACCGTAGCCCGGTAAATCGACCAGGCGTTTGCCTTCAGCCACTTCAAACAGGTTAATCAGTTGTGTACGGCCAGGTGTTTTTGAGGTACGCGCCAGGTTTTTCTGATTGGTCAGCGTATTCAGGGCACTGGATTTTCCCGCATTGGAGCGGCCAGCAAATGCCACTTCAATCCCTGTGTCTGAGGGCAGGTGGCGAATATCGGGCGCACTGGTGACAAAATGCGTCTGTTGGTAGTTCCAGGTAGTCACGTGGTCGTCTCCAAAAATCGTAATCTGCGGGGATTATACCTGAATGCGGGCAAAAGGCTTTTCCCTTCGTCATTGACATGTAAGTGAAAGCCCTGCGAAATGTAAGAGATTTGCCCTTAAGCGTATGAGAAATTTAAGAGAAATCGCAGGCGCTACAAAACTCAAGATATTAAAATTCAAAGAGTTATTAATGAGTAATTATCTGAAAATCCGGTTTTGTACCTTTTCGTTGCTTGTTAGTTTAAAGGAACAAGGTAAAGTGTGTGCTACGGCGAGGATGCCAACAGGATAACGACTTAAGGATAAGGGTCAGGAGCGCCAGGAGGCGAAGACTCAGGATTGTCAGGATGACCGGCGCCTGGAGGCGTTTTTAACAGGAAACGGAACCGTATCACGGACGGTAGTAGCCAAGGGATAAACAGGGTTTGTTGCAGGCAAACAGGGAATGTCTGACCCGTTAAGGGTTGTGAGTCAGGAAAAAAGGCGACAGATTGCTCTGTCGCCTTTTTTCTTTGCTTGCTTTCTGCTAGATTTCGCCGCAATTCTATACTGAAGAAAACGACTTAAAGATAAAACATCATGAAAAAACCGACCTCCGCTGCGGGCGCGAAACGCCCTGCAAAAGCACGCCGCAAAACGCGCGAAGAACTGAATCAGGAAGCGCGCGATCGCAAACGCGATAAAAAACATCGTGGCCATGCTGCGGGTAGCCGTGCTAACGGTGGCGGTGCCGCAGGCGCTTCTGCAAAAAGCAAGCAGCAGAAAGATCCTCGTATCGGCAGTAAAACTCCCATTCCACTGGGCGTGACAGACACCCCGGTCACTAAGCAGCACAAACCAAAGAGCGAGAAACCTATGCTTTCACCGCAGGCTGAGCTGGATTTGCTGGAGAACGATGAGCGCCTGGACGCGCTGCTGGAACGTCTTGAAGAGGGTGAAACCTTGACCGCCGAAGAGCAGTCATGGGTGGATGCCAAACTGGATCGCATCGACGAGCTGATGCAGAAGCTGGGTCTGTCCTACGATGATGAAGAAGACGAAGAGGAAGACGAAAAGCAGGAAGATATGATGCGTCTTCTGAAGGGTGGAAACTAACATTTGCACCCGGCAGGTACACTCGTCCTGCTTATAACCCTTCCGGTTATATGTTATCTGGTGTGGTTATTCGTTAAACTACGGCGGTTGTCGCGGCGACAGAAGTGGCTGCGCACCCGAATGATGGCCCGCAACGGGACCAGAACGGGCCGCCGTATACGAACGCGACACCAACGGAAGGAGTGAGCATGTCTGTACCATCTATCGACTGGGATTTTGCCCTGATCCAGAAATATAACTATTCCGGGCCGCGTTATACCTCATACCCCACCGCGCTGGAGTTTTCTGACGCTTTCGGCGAGGCGGATTTTCAGCATGCTGTGGCGCGCTATCCCGAGCGCCCGCTGTCGCTCTACGTCCATATTCCATTCTGCCATAAGCTCTGCTACTTCTGCGGCTGCAATAAAATCGTTACCCGCCAGCAGCACAAAGCCGATCAATACCTCGATGCGCTCGAACAGGAAATTCTGCACCGCGCACCGCTGTTTAAAGGGCGTCACGTTAGCCAGCTTCACTGGGGCGGTGGTACGCCAACCTATCTGAATAAAGCGCAGATCAGCCGCCTGATGGCGCTGCTGCGCGACAATTTCAGTTTTAACGACGACGCCGAAATTTCGATCGAGGTCGATCCACGTGAAATCGAGCTGGATGTGCTGGATCATTTACGCGCTGAAGGCTTCAACCGCCTGAGTATGGGCGTACAGGACTTCAATAAAGAAGTACAGCGCCTGGTAAACCGCGAGCAGGACGAAGCGTTTATCTTTTCCTTACTCAACCATGCGCGTGAAATCGGCTTTACCTCAACGAATATAGACCTGATTTACGGCCTGCCGAAGCAGACGCCGGAGAGCTTCGCCTACACGCTTAAACGCGTGGCTGAGCTTAACCCGGACCGTCTGAGCGTCTTTAATTACGCGCACCTGCCGACGCTGTTCGCCGCTCAGCGCAAAATCAAAGATGCGGATCTGCCTTCCGCCCAGCAGAAGCTAGACATTTTGCAGGAGACCATCGCCTCGCTGACCGAAACCGGCTATCAGTTTATCGGGATGGATCACTTTGCCCGCCCTGACGACGAACTGGCAATTGCCCAGCGCGAAGGTGTTCTCCACCGTAACTTCCAGGGTTACACCACCCAGGGCGATACCGATCTGCTCGGAATGGGCGTCTCCGCCATTAGCATGATTGGCGACTGCTACGCTCAGAACCAGAAAGAGCTGAAGCTGTACTACCAGCAGGTTGATGAAACGGGTAACGCATTGTGGCGCGGCATTGCGTTAACGCGTGACGACTGCATCCGTCGTGATGTGATTAAGGCGCTTATCTGCAACTTCCGTCTCGAATTCCGCGAGGTGGAGTCGCAATGGGATCTGCAATTCAGCGATTACTTTGCCGAAGACCTGAAACTCCTTGCGCCGCTGGCGAAGGACGGGCTGGTGGATGTGTCGGAAAGCGCGGTGGTCGTCACGCCGAAAGGACGTCTGTTGATTCGTAATATCTGCATGTGCTTCGATGCCTATCTGCGTCAGAAGGCGCGTTTACAGCAGTTCTCGCGGGTGATTTAAGTTGAAAAGCCGGGTAAGCGAAGCGCCACCCGGCTTTTCATCAGCTCGTTAGCTAAACAGCCCAACCAGCGCCGCACACAGCACCGCCGCAACGGCAGTTTGTGGCGTGTGGCTTTCTGCTGCTCCGCTCGAAAGCAAAGTCACTAATGATTCCAGCATGATGCTCCCCCCTGTTTCCGGGCACGATCATACAAAACTCATCGGAACAGTAAAGCGCAAAATAACGGCACTTTGCGCTCACTTAGTAACCTTTACACAGCGGAGTAAGATCACTCCATTCCCAGCTCTTTCAGCTTGCGCGTCAGGGTGTTTCGACCCCATCCCAACAGGCGAGCCGCTTCCTGTTTGTGGCCCTGGGTATGACGAAGCGCGGTAGTTAACAGCGTGCGCTCCATCTCCGGCTGCGCTTCGGAGAGCAGATTTTGATGACCGGAACGCAGCGCGCGATCTGCCCACTGCGCCAGCAGCGTCGCCCAGCTGTCCGGCAGCGCATGTCCGGCGGTGCTTTCGGGCACGGTGGCTTCAAACAGCTCGGCGGGGAGATCCTGAATCAACACTTCCTGTCCGGCGGCCATCACGGTCAGCCAGCGACAGGTGTTTTCCAGCTGACGCACGTTGCCAGGCCATGCCAGACGGGTGAGGGCGGCATCCGTTTCCGGATGAAGCTGCTTGGCTTCCACGCCCAGCTCACGGGCCGCCACTTGCAGGAAATGGCGCGCCAGACGCGGGATATCTTCCCGACGCTCGCGCAGCGGCGGCAGGTGGACACGGATCACGTTCAGACGATGGAATAAATCCTCACGGAATTTCCCCTCCTGCACGCGCAGCTCCAGGTTCTGGTGCGTCGCGGCAATAATGCGCACGTCCACCTTCACCGGCGCATACCCGCCCACGCGGTAAAACTGGCCATCTGCCAGCACGCGCAGCAGTCGGGTCTGAACATCCAGCGGCATATCGCCGATTTCATCCAGGAAAAGCGTGCCGCCGTCAGCCTGTTCAAAGCGTCCCTGACGAATGGTATTGGCTCCGGTAAACGCCCCTTTTTCGTGGCCGAACAGCTCAGATTCAATTAAATCCTTAGGGATCGCTGCCATGTTCAGGGCGATAAAGGGGGCTTTCGCCCGCGGGCTGTGGCGATGCAGGGCGTGTGCAACCAGCTCTTTACCGGTCCCTGATTCACCGTTAATCAAGACGCTGATAGACGAGCGCGACAGACGCCCGATGATGCGAAACACGTCCTGCATGGCCGGCGCCTCACCGATGATGTCCGTCGTAGGCCCGAAATCCGGCGCGTGGCGGGGCTGCTGTTGCTCCTGATAGTGGCTGATGGCGCGTTCGACCAGGGCAACGGCTTCGTCGATATCAAACGGTTTTGGCAGATAATCAAACGCCCCCTGCTGGTAGGCGCTAACGGCGGCATCCAGGTCGGAGTGGGCGGTCATTATGATGACCGGAAGCATGGGGTGGCGCTGTTTGATCTGCTTTAAGAGCGCCAGTCCGTCCATGCCCGGCATGCGAATATCCGAGAGCAGAACGTCCGGCGTTTTGGTGGTGAGTGCGTCGAGCACCTCGCTGCCGCTCTCAAACGTCGTGCAGCTTAATCCCGCTCCTGTGAGTGCGCGTTCAAGCACCCAACGGATGGAGCTATCGTCATCGACTACCCAGACTATCCCTCGTTGCATAAACGTCACCTTTATTTTTTAATCGGCAGGAAAACCGAAAACTCGGTATGTCCCGGCCAACTGGTAAATTCAATTTTGCCGGAGTGTTGGTCAATCAAATTTCGGGCTATGGATAACCCCAGCCCGGTGCCGCCTTCGCGACCGCTGACCATCGGGTAGAACAGAGTGTCCTGGAGATGCGGCGGGATCCCCGGCCCGTTATCTTCCACATCAATACGTGCCGCCAGACGATAACGCACGCCGTGCAGCGTCAGCTGGAACGCGGTGCGGGTACGCAGAATAATTTCGCCACCCTCCGGGCCCAGCGCCTGCAACGCGTTACGCACAATGTTCAACAGCACCTGTTCAATCTGGTCCGGATCGTGCGCCAGCTCCGGCAGGCTTGGGTCGTAATCACGCACCAGCGTGACGTTATCCGGCAGCTCCATAGAGACGAGTTTCACCACCCGCTCCGCGACCTTGTGAATGCTTTCTGAAACATGCATCCCCGGCTGCTGTGGCCCGAGCAGGCGATCGACCAGATTACGCAGACGGTCCGCCTGCTCAATAATGACGTTGGTATACTCCGCCAGGGCAGGGTCAGGCAGCGCTTTGGTCAAAAGCTGTGCCGCACCGCGTAAGCCGCCCAGCGGGTTTTTGATCTCATGGGCCAGCCCGCGCACCAGGTCGCGCGCCGCAATCTGCTGCGCATGCTGAAGCTGCTCCTGGCTGAGACGACGTTGGTTATCCATCGGCGCCATTTCCAGCAGAATCATGCCATCTGGCAGGCGCTGTGCGGTGAGGGACAAAATATGCGAGCGTCCGTCAATCACCAGCGTCACTTCGTTATCGGTGAAGCCCTGACCCGCCTGCAAACTCTCCTGCATCAGACCAATATTCAGCGAGAAATAGCTCAGCAGTTCCGGCAGCGGCGTGCCAAACAGTTTTCTGGCGCTTTGGGCGAGCAGCTGTTGCGCCGCCGGGTTGGCGTAATGCACCGCCAGCTCGTCGTCGACCAGCAAAATACTGTTAATCAAAGAATTGAGGATCTGCCCAGCATCGGGCAGCGTGCCAGTTGCCATTCAGCAGTCTCCTGGAGTCGTTGCACTATTTTAGTGCAGTATAGCGTTTTAGAGGTTAAAAGCGCGTGAGATCAGGTTGTTGGTGGAGAAAAAAGCCCATCCGAAGATGGGCTAAAGTTTCCACGGCAACTACTCCCGACGCGTATGCGCCGGGTAAAACAAAACAATTAAACGCTGTAGTACAGTTCAAACTCAACCGGGTGCGGCGTCATGCGAACGCGGTCGTTTTCTTCGGTACGCAGCGCGATGTAAGCGTCGATAGCTTCATCGGTGAACACACCGCCAGCGGTCAGGAACTCGCGGTCTGCGTCCAGCGCTTGCAGGGCTTCTTCCAGAGAGCCGGCAACCTGTGGGATCTCTTTCGCTTCTTCTGGCGGCAGGTCGTACAGGTTTTTGTCCATGGCTTCGCCCGGGTGGATCTTGTTCTTGATACCGTCCAGACCGGCCATCAGCAGTGCTGCGAAGCACAGGTATGGGTTAGCCGCCGGGTCCGGGAAGCGCACTTCGATACGACGCGCTTTCGGAGACGCAACCACCGGGATACGGATAGAAGCAGAACGGTTACGGGCAGAGTACGCCAGCATCACGGGTGCTTCGTAGCCTGGAACCAGACGCTTGTAGGAGTTCGTGGTCGGGTTCGCCAGGGCGTTGATCGCTTTAGCGTGTTTGATAACACCGCCGATGTAGTGCAGCGCCTGCTCAGACAGACCCGCATACTTGTCACCAGAGAACAGGTTGGTGCCGTTCTTGGACAGGGACATGTGGCAGTGCATGCCGGAACCGTTGTCGCCAAACATTGGTTTTGGCATGAAGGTCGCGGTTTTACCGAAACGGTGCGCAACGTTGTGTACAACGTATTTGTAGATCTGAATCTCATCCGCTTTTTTGGTCATGGTGTTGAAGCGGGTAGCGATCTCGTTCTGGCCAGCCGTTGCCACTTCGTGGTGGTGCGCTTCAACAACCAGGCCCATCTCTTCCATGATCAGACACATGGTAGAACGGATGTCCTGTGAAGAATCGACCGGAGGAACCGGGAAGTAACCGCCTTTCACGCCCGGACGGTGACCTTTGTTACCACCTTCGTACTTGGTGGAAGAGTTCCATGCGCCTTCGATGTCATCGATAGCGACGTGGGAGCCAGAAATGGAAGCACCAAAACGGATGTCGTCGAACAGGAAGAACTCTGGCTCTGGCCCGAACAGAACGGTGTCTGCGATGCCGGTAGAGCGCAGGTACTCTTCAGCGCGTTTTGCGATGGAGCGTGGGTCACGGTCATAGCCTTGCAGCGTGCCAGGTTCCAGAATATCGCAGCGGATGATCAGCGTAGGTTCTTCGTAGAACGGGTCAATGAGCGCAGTGGTTGCATCTGGCATCAGAACCATGTCGGATTCGTTAATGCCTTTCCAGCCGCCAATGGAGGAGCCGTCAAACATTTTGCCTTCTTCAAAGAATTCGGCGTTCACCTGATGAGCAGGGATCGTGACGTGCTGTTCTTTACCTTTGGTATCGGTGAAGCGCAGATCAACAAACTTCACTTCATGTTCGTTCAGCATCGTCAAAACGTGTTCAGCGGACATACTTAACTCTCCAGATTGGTCATTGTCGTCGTGGTAACGAGGTCTTCAAATCGGCTGGGCTGCCATATTTTTACTGTATTTCTGTAAAGCGAAATCTGTGCCAACTTTTAAAACACCCCAAAAAGGCGTTATCATGCGCACCATAGTGCAGAAGGGCTGCACCACATTGGATTTGTTGCACCATTATAGTGCTTCTGTGTGAACATCGAGCACCATATTGGTGCAATTTACGTTAAAGTGCCCTTTTACCGCTCCGTGAAAGCGATCACAAAGCATCTCTGCAATACTTGTTTGCGGGGGATGTTTGTGATCCTGTTTTGTAGTGCGATTAATCCGTGTACAATAACGCGCTATTTCTAAATGCCTGAGGCAAAGTTGTGATCGAAAAATTGCGTAATATCGCCATCATCGCGCACGTCGACCATGGTAAAACTACCCTGGTTGATAAGCTGCTACAGCAGTCCGGTACGTTTGATGCTCGTGCCGAAACTCAAGAGCGTGTGATGGACTCCAACGATTTGGAGAAAGAGCGTGGGATTACCATCCTCGCCAAAAACACCGCTATCAAATGGAATGACTACCGTATCAACATCGTTGATACCCCAGGGCACGCCGACTTCGGTGGTGAAGTTGAGCGCGTGATGTCCATGGTGGATTCCGTGCTGCTGGTGGTTGACGCATTTGATGGCCCTATGCCGCAAACGCGCTTCGTGACCAAAAAAGCATTTGCCCACGGCCTGAAACCTATCGTTGTGATCAACAAGGTTGACCGTCCTGGCGCGCGTCCTGACTGGGTTGTTGACCAGGTCTTCGACCTGTTCGTTAACCTCGACGCGACCGACGAACAGCTGGACTTCCCTATCGTTTATGCGTCTGCGCTGAACGGTATCGCCGGTCTGGATCACGAAGACATGGCGGAAGACATGACTCCGCTGTACCAGACGATTGTTGACCGCGTTCCTGCGCCAAACGTTGACCTGGAAGGCACCCTGCAAATGCAGATCTCTCAGCTCGACTACAACAACTATGTTGGCGTAATCGGCATTGGTCGTATCAAGCGCGGTAAAGTGAAGCCTAACCAGCAGGTCACTATCATCGATAGCGAAGGGAAAACCCGTAACGGTAAAGTCGGTAAAGTGCTGACTCACCTGGGTCTTGAGCGTATCGAGAGCGACATCGCTGAAGCGGGCGACATCATCGCTATCACCGGTCTGGGTGAACTGAACATCTCCGACACCATCTGCGATCCGCAGAACGTCGAAGCGCTGCCAGCCCTGTCCGTTGATGAACCAACCGTATCCATGTTCTTCAACGTCAACACCTCTCCGTTCTGTGGTAAAGAAGGTAAGTTCGTTACCTCTCGTCAGATCCTTGACCGCCTGAACAAAGAGCTGGTGCACAACGTTGCGCTGCGCGTTGAAGAAACCGAAGACGCTGATGCATTCCGCGTTTCGGGTCGTGGTGAGCTGCACCTGTCTGTTCTGATTGAGAACATGCGTCGTGAAGGTTTCGAGATGGCGGTTTCCCGTCCGAAAGTTATCTTCCGCGAAATCGATGGCCGTAAACAAGAGCCGTTCGAAAACGTAACGCTGGACGTTGAAGAGCAGCACCAGGGTTCTGTGATGCAGGCACTGGGTGAGCGTAAAGGCGACCTGAAAAACATGAATCCAGATGGCAAAGGCCGCGTACGTCTCGACTACGTGATCCCAAGCCGTGGCCTGATCGGCTTCCGTTCTGAGTTCATGACCATGACTTCCGGTACCGGTCTGCTGTACTCCACCTTCAGCCACTACGACGACGTTCGTCCGGGCGAAGTGGGCCAGCGTAACAACGGCGTGCTGATCTCCAACGGTCAGGGTAAAGCGGTTGCGTTTGCGCTGTTCGGTTTGCAGGATCGCGGTAAGCTGTTCCTGGGTCACGGTGCTGAAGTTTACGAAGGCCAGATCATCGGTATTCACAGCCGTTCTAACGACCTGACGGTAAACTGCCTGACCGGTAAGAAACTGACCAACATGCGTGCGTCCGGTACTGACGAAGCAACGGTTCTGGTTCCACCGATCAAGATGACGCTGGAGCAGGCTCTGGAATTCATCGATGATGACGAACTGGTCGAAGTGACGCCTCAGTCAATTCGTATCCGTAAACGTCACCTGACTGAGAACGATCGTAAACGTGCAATGCGCGGTGCGAAAGAAGACTAATTCGGTTATGCCGTAGGCCGGGTAAGCGCATGCGCCACCCGGCAACGAAAAAGCCGCTGAGCGATCAGCGGCTTTTTTATTAGAACGAATACCGTAACCCTAAACGGATCCGGTACTGCTCCCGGTTGTAATCATTCCATCGGTCCAGCCACTGTAGCTCAAGATACGGCAGCCAGTTTCTGTCGATTTTATAGCTGAACTTGTTAGTAATTTCCCAGTGATGATCTTTGCCATTTTTGCTGTGGTAATCATTCACCCGCTGGAAAAAGTGCGGCTCAAAGGTGTAGAAAAACGCATCCGTCACTTTGAAATTCCAGTAGTTGGCGAATTCATGCGTGTCGTTCTTATCCATCTGCCCGTTATAGTCCGGCGTATCGTAATTGTTATGGTTATAGCGATAGCGGAACGTCAGATTAAACCAGTCCGTAAATTTGTAATTGGTATCTAAATAAACCGCGCCACCTGATCCTGCGCTGCTGTCATTAATTAAGCCGCCGGGCTGGAAGGTCAGTTTGTCGGTCGGTTTGAAGAGCGGATACCACCCCTCGATTTCGTTATAGCTGTGTTTCAGTTCGTCCCATTTCCCCACGTTATAAGCGTTGGTGAACATCAGCCCCGCGCCCATATCGAAGTTATAGCCCGCACGCAGGATCACTTCGTGCAGCTCTGAGGCGGTGTTGTAGGCTTCGCGCGTTTCGACGTAGGCCCCGGCAAATACCGGGCAGGACACAGACGACACGATCAGTACGGTGATGATTCTTTTCATAATTTGTCCATGTATCAGGTACAGAAAGGCCTCCCTCCTGATAAACAGGAAGGACATAGTGGCCGGATTTATTGTTATAAAGTGACTGCTGACGCTTTATTGTTGGTGGTTATCTCAGGGGTATTTGCTGTCTGTTTCTTCCGTTTTCCAATCTCCTCGATAATAAAGGCGAAGCGCGCTTCGTTGAGTTTATAAAATAGCCCCATGGTCACGGCGGCGACGATTGCCAGGCCGCACGGCCAGAGGAAAATAAGCTGACGCAAACCCAGCAGCGTGCCCGCGCTCTGCACGGCATGGGGTACGTAGCCAATCTGGGTCAGCATAATGCCGGGCAGGAAACCGGCGAGCGCGGCGGAGATTTTGCGCGAGAAGGTATAGCCGGTATACACCGACCCTTCGGCGCGAATGCCGGTTTTCCACTCGCCGTAATCGACGGTATCCGGCACCAGCGCCCAGTTCAGGCTATTAACAAACGCCGTGCCGAAGAAGGCCATGCAGGAAAAGAGCACAAACAGCAGGGAGCTGGTCCCCCAGAAGAAATTCAGCACGTCGCCCACCGCCCACAGCGCCAGCCCGCCCAGATAGACCGGCTTCTTGCCAAAGCGCTTCACCGCGCCGGGCACCAGAAACACGCCAATCAGAATGCAGCCCATGCTGAAAAAGCCCATCCACGACAGGAGGTGCAGATCGTTCAGCACGTACTGGGTGTAATAGACCTGAATCGCCAGCTTGATGTTAAACGCGGCGAGGGTACAGAGGTTGGCGATGCACAGCACCAGCAGCGGCGGATTGCGGAAAATCGCGCAGAATGATTTCAGAATGCCGGGCTTATGGTGATCGGGTGTGAGCTCCACGTAGCGCTCTTTCACCCCGCTGTAGCACCACCACATGCAGAACAGCCCCCCGGTGACGAACACCAGCGCGGCCACCAGATAGCCGAGTAAGGGCTGGCTGATGAACAGCGCCTGAATCGGCATAAAGCCGACGGTGCAGAGCAACAGTCCTACCGTTGCGCCGCCTTGACGCCACGCCGCAAGCTGCGCGCGCTCGTTCGGGTTTTTGGTGATGGCCGGAACCATTGCACCGTAGGCGCAGTTCATCAGGCTGTAGCAGAGGCCAAACATCATGAAGAGCACGGTGGCGAGGGCCGTTTTCACCGTCAGGCTAAAGTCGTTGGTCATAAACTGCGCCGTCGCGACCAGCGCCACCGGAACGGAGGCGTAAAGTATGAATGGCCTGAACTTCCCCCTCGGGCCAATGTTACGCCGGGAATCCAGCAGCACCCCGGTCAGCATGTCGGTGAACGCGGTAAAGAACTTGGCGACCAGAAAAATGATGCCGCCGTAGAACGCGGGCATGCCCAGCTCGTCCGTGTAAAACTTCAGCAGGTACAGCGTGCCAATACACAGCATCAGGTTCGAGCCAAAATCACCCATCCCGTAGGCGCACTTCTCTCGCAGGCTCAATTTCAGGGTTAACGGATCAGTATTATGTGTCATGGTCGATCCTCAAAGCGCCCCGCAGGGCGCTCAATCACGTCATTTATGCCGTACGTTTGCGCAGTTCGATCTCTTCCACTATGCGCACATACATTTTCTCGTTGAGGTTGTAGAAGCAGCCCATCGCCACGATGGTGATGACCGCCAGCAGGCTCGGGTAGATAAATATCAGCTGCCGCAGCCCTTCAACCGTCCCGGCGGACTGCACCACGTTCGGCACATAGCCGATCTGGGTGAGCATGATCCCCGGGAAGAAGCCCGCCAGCGCCTGCGAGACCTTCCTGAAGAAGGTAAAGCCGGTGTAGACCGTTCCCTCGGAGCGCACGCCGGTGCGCCACTCGCCGTATTCCACGGTATCGGACACCAGCGCCCAGTTCAGGCTGTTCACGAACGCGGAACCGAAGAACGCCAGGCAGGAGAACGCCACAAAGCTCACCGAGCCGCCGCCGAAGAAGTAGTTAAGCAGATCGCCCGCCACCCAAATCATCAGCCCGCTGATGTAGACCTTTTTCTTGCCGAAGCGCCGCACCGCGCCGGGCATCATAAAGACGCCGATAAAAATACAGCCCATGCTGAAGAAGCCCATATACGACAGCAGGATCGGGTCGTTCAGCACGTACTGCGTGTAGTAGACCTGAATGGCGAGTTTGACGTTAAAGGCGCCCAGCGTGCACAGGTTAGCGATGCACAGGATAAACAGCGGACGGTTCCCGGCGATGGCGCGAAACGACTGCAACAGCCCCGGTTTCTGCGCCGGGTTAGCAGGCTGCGTCTCGACGTAACGCTCGGTAACGCCCTTATAGCACCACCACATAAAGAACAGCCCGAACAGCGAGAAGAGGGTGGCGGCAAAGATGTAGCCAAGCTGGTCGTTACCCTCAATCAGGTTCATCACCGGGACAAAGCCCACCGTACAGAGCAGCAGGCCGAGCGTGGCGCCGCCCTGGCGCCAGGCCGCCAGCGAGGCGCGCTCGTCCGGGTTTTTGGTGATGGCGGGCACCATCGCGCCGTAAGAGCAGTTCATCATGCTGAAGAACAGGCCGTACAGCATGAACAGCACCGTCGCCATCACCGTTTTACCGGTGATTTCAAACGGTGTGCCGACGAAGTTGGCAATCGCCAGCAACGTTACCGGGAAGGCTGCATACAGCACGAACGGGCGGAATTTCCCTTTCGGGCCGATCTTGCGCCGGGAATCGAGCATGATCCCGGTGCCCATATCGGTGAAGGCGGTAAAAAACTTCGCAATCAGGAAGATAATCCCGCCGTAGGTGCCCGGCAGCCCCAGCACGTCGGTGTAGAACTTCAGCAGATACAGCGTGCCGATATCAAGCAGGATGTTAGAGCCGAGATCGCCCATCCCGTAGGCGAGTTTTTCTTTAAACGGCAGGCGCAGGGTTGCCGGATCAGAAGTATGTTGACTCATTATTGTTCTCCGTCTGCCCGCAGGTTTTCCCGCGGGCGAGCCTTATCAGATATGACGTAAGGTGCTAAACAGATCGGCCCATTCGCTTTGCTGGCGATAGAAGACCGGCGGTTTGCCGAGCGGGGCATCAACGGTGATGTCACCGCCCTGGCAGGTTTCTCCGGTCCACGCATTGACCCAGGTGTCCTGCGGCAGATAGAGCGACCAGTCGCGGCGTCCCTCTTCATGGACCGGCGCCACCAGCAGATCGCGGCCAAACAGATACTGGTATTTCAGCGTGTAGGCGCGCGCGTCGTCCTCGTAGTGCAGGAAAAGCGGACGCATCACCGGCAGGCCGCTTTTCGCGTTCTGCGCGACCGCGGCTTTGATGTACGGCTTCAGAGTGGTGAAGACAGTGGTCATGCGCGCGAAGTGCGCGATGGTTTCCGCGTCGCCGTCGAACTGCCAGTTATCGCCTGGACGGTTGCCCTCATGGGTACGCATCATCGGCGTAAAGGCGCTGAAGTCGCACCAGCGCAGCAGCAGCTCTTTGCTGCGCTTCATCTCGAAGAGCGTCGTATAGCCGCCAATGTCGCTGTGGTGCAGGCCGTGCCCGGTCATCGCCAGCGACAGCGCCGCAGGGATGACGGACGCCAGACCGTCGTCCAGGCTCCAGTCGACGTTCTGATCCCCCGCCCACATCATCACCGAGTGCTTCTGGCTACCGGTGTAGCCTGCGCGCATGAAGAACAGGATCTCGCCGAGCTTGCCGGTCTCTTCCAGCGCCTCGTAGTTACATTTCGCCCACAGGGCAGGCCAGGCGTTATGCATGATCTCCGCGCTCACGCCGTTGTGCAGGAAGGTATCGGTCGGCAGATATTCCCCGAAATCGGCCATCCAGCCGCCGCAGCCCAGTTCGATCAGGTTCTTTTTAATGACCTCTTTGTACCAGTCGTAGGCTGCCGGGTTGGTCAGGTCGATAACGCCCGCGTAGAACTCGCCGAACTCGACGTGGTAGTCCTTGCCGTCGGCGTTTTTGGTCAGATAGCCGCGTTTCGCGGCCTCTTCGCAGAGATCTTTATCGCTGGCGACGTACGGGTTGATATAGGAGAGGAACTGCACGCCTTCTTCTTTCCACTGCGCAATCCGCGTATCAAGCTGCGGATAGAGCGCGCTGTTCCACTTCCAGTTCCACATTACGCGTTTGCCGAAGGAGGTCATGCGGATGCCGGACCAGTCCTGCGCCCAGATGCCGTTCACCTTTACGCCGCCGTTACGCATGGTGTCGAGCTTCTGCTGGCACACCTCGGTGCCGCCCTGGATGCCCAGCGTCACGCCGTCGTACACCCAGTCCGGCAGCTCCGGCTGGCGTCCCAGCAGGCCGGTCAGTTTTTCCAGCAGATCGACGTACGTTTCCGCACATTCGAAGCGCAGCGTGGCGTTATCTTCCCAGAACGCCAGCTCGTGGAAGTCAGGGGCGCTGAAGTCAAAGTTCATGTAGCAGCTGTTATCCACGTGGCAGTAGTACTTCTGGGTGCTCACGAAGGTGGGCTGCGGGAAGAAGGTCCAGTAGTAGTCACCGCCTGCGTTCTCTTTGCAGTCGGCCTGCCAGGTGACATAGGTCTGCTTGTTGCGGCCCACGCCCTGCTCGCTGGTCCACAGCGGGAACGGCTTGCCGCGCAGATCGAAGTACGAGAACTGCTCGCCGCAGCCGTAAATATGATCTTCTGGCTGCGCCGCCAGCCGCAGCCAGATGCGGTTATGGCCGGGAGCATCATTTTTCAGCTTCAGCTCCAGACGGCCTTCCGCATCCACGCCCACCAGCAGCGTGGCGCTTACCGCATCGCCGCGGGTAAAGCGGATTGCCCAGCCCGCGCTTTGCTGCGTAACGGTCGCGTTCGTCAGGGCAATCTTTTCGTTGAGCTTGTCTTTGATGCTGAAGTTGCCGCGAAACATCTCGATATCCGCCTCACCTGCGCCAATCCACAGGCAAGGGGCATCCGCGGTGTGGGATAAAATCAGACGGTCCTGCCAGCGCAGGGTGAAGCCACTTTCGTTATTTTTCAGGTCAATATTGTGTAGGGTACGCATAAAAACTCCGTCTTAATTATTTGGCCTGGCTATCCAGTAATCCGGCGGCGACGGCAGGCGCTAAGCCCGGTGCCAGCGGCAGGCGGGGGATCACCAGGCAGTGCAGCAGATGGTAAATATCCTGCTTGCCGTCCCAGACTTTGGTGGTCACTTCGTTATTGGTGTCCAGCTCCTGCCACCAGGATCCGTTTTCGTAATCCATCAGATACTTGATGCAGTAATCCCACCATTTCTGATACCAGGCTTCGTACTGCGCCTCGCCGGTCACGGTATAGAGGGCATAGGCCGTGCCCATCGCCTCGACGATTGGCCAGCGCACGCGTTCGCGCACGATTGGCTTGCCGTCCCAGCCCACGGAGTAGACAAAGCCGTCCGCCCCGTCGGGTGCCCAGGCGT
>NZ_QFRV01000070.1:0-23875 GCF_004136805.1 Enterobacter cloacae complex sp. GF14B | reverse complement strand
ACCTCGCGTCTGGGCAGCACCCGTCCGACCATCGCGATGGGCTGGGAGCTGGCGGTGGTGACGATGGCGGTGCTCGGCGGCGTCAATATTCTCGGTGGGTCCGGCAGCATGGTGGGCGTGATTATCGCCGCCTTCCTGATGGGGCTGGTGACCTTCGGCCTGAGCCTGCTCAACGTGCCCGGCATTGTGATGTCGGTGATTATCGGCGCGATGCTGATCGTGGTGATTTCGCTGCCGATTATTACCCGCCGGATTATGCAGCGAAGACGGATCTCATAGCCGGGTGGCACTGCGTTTACCCGGCCTGCTTAACCGTAGGCCCGCGCAAGCGCAGCGCCGCCGGGCATAAAATTCACAGTAATTAAGGAGAATTATCATGAGCTTTATGTTGGCACTCCCCAAAATCAGCCTGCACGGCGCGGGCGCGATCGGCGATATGGTCAATCTGGTGGCAAACAAACAGTGGGGAAAAGCGCTGATTGTCACCGACGGTCAGCTGGTGAAGCTGGGCCTGCTCGACAGCCTGTTTACCGCGCTCGACGCCCATCAGATGTCGTATCACCTGTTCGATGAGGTATTCCCGAATCCGACGGAAGCGCTGGTGCAAAAAGGCTATGCGGCATATCAGGATGCGGAGTGTGATTACCTGATTGCCTTTGGCGGCGGCAGCCCGATTGATACCGCCAAGGCAATCAAAATCCTCACCGCCAACCCCGGTCCGTCAACCGATTACTCTGGCGTCGGCAAGGTGAAAAACGCGGGCGTGCCGCTGGTGGCGATCAACACCACCGCAGGCACGGCGGCGGAGATGACCAGCAACGCGGTGATCATCGACTCCGCGCGGCAGGTGAAAGAGGTGATCATCGACCCGAACATCATCCCGGATATCGCCGTGGACGATGCCAGCGTGATGCTCGATATTCCCGCCTCCGTGACCGCCGCAACCGGCATGGATGCGTTGACTCATGCGATTGAAGCCTACGTGTCCGTCGGCGCGCACCCGCTGACCGATGCCAACGCGCTGGAGGCGATTCGCCTGATCAACCTCTGGCTGCCGAAAGCGGTCGACGACGGTCACAACCTGGAAGCGCGCGAGCAGATGGCCTTTGGTCAGTATCTGGCGGGCATGGCGTTTAACAGCGCCGGTCTGGGGCTGGTGCATGCCCTGGCGCACCAGCCGGGCGCGACGCACAACCTGCCGCACGGCGTGTGCAACGCCATTCTGCTGCCGATCATCGAAAACTTTAACCGCCCGAACGCGGTTGTCCGATTTGCCCGCGTGGCGCAGGCGATGGGCGTTGACACGCGCGGCATGAGCGATGAAGCGGCCAGCATGTCAGCCATTCAGGCGATTCGCGACCTGAGCGCCCGGGTCGGCATTCCGTCCGGATTTAGCCAGCTCGGCGTGACCAAAGCCGATATTGAAGGCTGGCTGGATAAAGCTCTCGCCGACCCGTGCGCGCCGTGTAACCCGCGCACCGCCAGCCGCGATGAGGTCCGCGAGCTGTACCTGGAGGCTTTATGATCCGCAAAGCGTTTGTGATGCAGGTAAACCCGGACGCGCACGAGGAGTACGCGCGTCGCCACAACCCGATCTGGCCTGAGCTGGAGGCGGTACTGAAAGCCCACGGCGCGCACCACTACGCCATTTACCTCGACAAAGCCCGCAACCTGCTGTTTGCGACGGTGGAGATTGAATCGGAGGAGCGCTGGAATGCGGTGGCAAACACCGATGTCTGCCAGCGCTGGTGGAAACATATGGCTGACGTTATGCCGTCTAACCCTGACAACAGCCCGGTGAGTGCGGCGCTGAACGAGGTGTTTTACCTGGACTGATGTGTTAACGCTGCTGCCCCAGCGGTAGCAGCAATCTCCCGCCTGCCACTCAGCGTAAATGCCGACACCACCGTGATCGCCAGCACGAAACAGCCCAGTATCAGATACGTCTCCTGGAAGTCGACCCGGTCATACATATTCCCGGCAAAGGCGGAGAGAAAAATCGCCGCCGACTGTTTGGCAAACTGGAAGCCAATCAGGTAGATGGTGGCCGACAGGCGCGTATCAAACACCCCGGTGATGTACTTGAATGCCCCCACCAGCAGGAACGGGACTTCCAGCGCGTGCAGCATCTTCAGGGCAATCACCTCCACGGCGGTGGTGGCAAACGACGATCCGATAATGCGCGTCGCCATGATCACCCCGGCAATCAGCAGCGTGTTTTTCGCACCGATGCGGTTAATGATCCACGGCGAGCAGAACATGATGATCGCGTTACAGATTTCCCCCGCTGAGGTGGCGAAACCAAAGGCGCGGGTCCCCTCCTGCGGCGTGGCGAAGAAGGTTTTGAAGAAGGTAGCAAACTGCTGGTCGAAGACGTCATATACGCAGGCCACGCCAATCACGTACAGGATGAACATCCACATTCTGCGCTGGCGGAACAGGTTGAACACTGTTTTAGCAGTGATCTGCCGCTGGTTCGCGCCCAGGGCGTTCATGACCTGCGCCGTCTGGTTGGGCTTCGGTTTCGCGACCACCAGCAGCAGCATTAGCAACAGCGCCGCCGCCGATCCCATCCAGAAAACATACGACGGATCGATGCCGAACAGGATGCCGCCCGTTGAGGCGCACAGCCCCCAGCCGAGACAGCCGAACATGCGCGCCTTGCCGTACTCAAAAAAGCTGTTGCGGCTCACGCGTTCAATGTAGGCCTCAATCGCCCCCGAACCCGCTGAGAAGACAAAGCCGATATACAACCCACCGCTCAGCGCTCCCAGCCAGATATTGGTTTTCAGCAGCGGGGCGAAGACGTACAGGAAGAACGGCGCGAACAGGAACAGCAGCACCGAAATGATCCAAAGCAAATGTTTTTTCAGCCCCAGCTTGTCCGAAATGACCCCCAGCACCGGCTGGAAGGCAATGGCCGACAGCGAGATGCAGGAGAAAACAATCCCCGTATGGGTTTTGTTCAGGCCGATGATGTCCGACAGCCAGATCGGCAGGAACGGAAAACAGGTGGCCATGATGAAGAAGTAGAGAAAGAAGAACAGCCCGAAGATCCAGAAGTTAGGGT
Source organism: Enterobacter cloacae complex sp. GF14B (assembly GCF_004136805.1). Lineage (NCBI taxonomy): Bacteria > Pseudomonadati > Pseudomonadota > Gammaproteobacteria > Enterobacterales > Enterobacteriaceae > Enterobacter > Enterobacter cloacae complex sp. GF14B. The sequence continues at coordinate 20,805 of NZ_QFRV01000070.1, read as the reverse complement.
TGTCTTTGTGGGTACAGGTTGTTGTGTTCATTATTTTTATCCTCAACGGAGGGCCGGTTGCCCGGCCCGTCACCCTTACACGCGTTCCACACCAATCAGAATGGTGGTTTCCGGATCCAGAATCGGCAGCGCAATACCCGCCTGCATCAGCCATTCACCGCTTACCGTTTGCGGCGCGTCCATCCACGCCGGCAGCTTGCGCATGGTGTGCCCGCCCTCGCCCGTAATCTGAATGTTCGGGTGATCGAGCAGCGTGATGCGGTACTGCGCGCTGGCGTCTAACCCCGGCATACGCAGCGGCATCATCAGGGTGTAATCCGGCATCGCGAGCTGGCTGACCAAAAACAGCCCCTGCGTCTTGTCTTCGCTCACTATACCCTGCGCCAGGGTGGTGGCGTCCGGCATATCCACGCGCCACTGGGTGCCGTGATGAATGACCTCGCGCCACCGCTTATACAGCGCGGCGTAATGTCGATAGCCTTCACGCTCCTGCGCGTCGACGGTGAGCGGATCCAGCTCCAGCCCCATGTGACCAAACAGCGCCGTCAGCCCGCGGAACTGAATGCTGTGCTGGCGGAAGGTAGCGTGACACTTATGATGACCGATATGCGCCCCCATCACCTCCGGCGGGAAGAAGTAGCTCATGCCGCGCTGGATAGTGTTGCGCTCCAGCGCGTCGTTATTGTCGGACGCCCAGAAGCGGTGGCAGCGGGTCAGCACTTCATAATCGATTCGCCCGCCGCCGGAGGAGCAGGATTCAAACTCAATGTGCGGGAAACGCTCGCCCAGCACGTCCAGCAGGCGATAAAACTGGCGCGTCTGGGCATCGGCGGCGGCTTTGCCCTTGTGCCCTGGCTGCACCAGCTCGCGGTTCATGTCCCATTTCACGTAGTCGACCGCGTGTTCGCCCAGCAGCCAACTCATGCGCTCGACCAGATAATCAAAGGCCTGCGGAATATTAAGATTGAGCACCAGCTGATGTCGCCCGGTCGCCTGGGCGTAGCCCGGCAGCGCCAGCACCCAGTCAGGGTGCGCGCGGTACAGATCGGAATCCGGGTTAATCATCTCCGGCTCAACCCAGATACCAAACTCCATGCCGAGCTGTTTAACGTGATCGATTACCGGCTTAAGGCCGTTCGGGTATTTTTTCTCGTCCAGATACCAGTCGCCCAGCGCGGCGTGGTCGTCGTTGCGGCCTTTGAACCAGCCGTCGTCAATGATAAAGCGCTCCACGCCCAGCGCTGCGGCCTCGTCGGCCATGCGCATGATGTAGTCCGGATCGTGGTCGAAGTAGATCCCCTCCCAGGTGTTGAGATGCACCGGGCGCGGTTTATCTTCCGGGAAGCGGATAACGTTATCGCGCAGGTAGCGGTGGAACTGCTGGCTCATGCCGTTCAGCCCGTGCGGGGAGTGGCTGGCATACAGGCGCGGCGTCCAGAGCGTTTCCCCCTCTTCAATCGCCATTTCACCCGGCAGGTAGAGCGCTTCGGCCTGCATATAGCGGCGGCCATCGGTTTTCGCCTCTGCGCGCAGGCGGTGGTTGCCGCTCCAGCCCAGATGCACACCCCAGACGTGGCCGTGCATTTCACTGAATGACGGCGTACCTGAAATCAGTGCCGGGAAATGTTCGTGGGAGGTTTTACCCCGACGGTTTTCAATCACGAAGCTGTCGTGCTCAAGCGTAACGCGGTGCGGCTGAAACTCCCTGATCCAGCGTCCGTGGAAGGCCATCACCTCCTGCGCGCGTTCGGCCACCGGCAGCGTCACGGCAAAGCGATCCACCTGCCACGCCAGCGTTTTCAGGTTGGTTAACCCATGGCGCACCACCAGTACGCCGCTGGCATCCAGCGCTATTTCACTGGTCAGGCGCAAGCCTGCATGCTCGTCTTCAGCAGTGATTGTCAGGGCGTTTAACGCCTGCTGCACCTGCGTGGTTTTAAATACCGGCGATCCGTCCAGCCCCTGGCGATGCCCCTCAATGCCCGGCGAGCCAAACAGCCCATGCCCCAGCTCTGCCATCAGCGTGACGGGGGAGTCGACGTCCAGCCTGCCGTTAGCAACCGGGCGCGCGATACTCAGGACATCCTGCGGCGAGAAGTGCTGAAGGTGCGGCCCCCAGTAGAGAATTTCGGCGAACGGGTGGGTTTTTAGCACCACGTCAACCGTATTGCTTTCAAGTCGAAAAATGGCATCTTGCATCGGACATCTCCTGTCATCGGGATGTCCTGAGTTTTGATCCGAAACGTTTCGGATACAAACCAAAACGTTTCGGATCTGTGATCAAGTTTGGAATTTTTGGTGTGATTAGGCCGTCTGGCCTGGGGAGAATTCTGGCTGCCAGAGCACCTGAAGGGTGTCAATGTCGTCGCCGTTAATCAGCTGGCGCACCATATCGGCAATCTGTTTCCCGACGCCCTGACGGGTAGACTGGATCACCGCCGCGACGTCGATATCGACAATGCTGTCCTGCGGTAAGCCGTCATAGACCACCAGCGAGACGGCATTTTCACCGGTTAAGCGTCCCATCTGCGCCAGGGCCATCGCTGCGCCGTCGCCGTGGGTGTTGCAGTCGGTAATGATGGCCGTGGGCGGCTGCGGCAGGGAGAGAAGTTCTTGCGTGGTGGCATAACCCACGCGGCGCGAAGGAGGCATGGCGCGCAGCCATTCGCTGGAAAGTCCGGCTTCCCGCAGCGCGTCCAGGTAGCCCTGGCGGCGCTGGGTGATGAATGCCTGGTTGTTGCTTTCGCCCAGCAGCGCAATGCGCTGATGGCCTTTCTCGATCAGCCAGCGGGTGGCCTGATACGTACCGGCATAGTTGTCGAAATCGAACCACGCGTACGGCTGCGGGAGCTGGCTGCGGCCTAGCGCCAGAAACGGAAACCCGGCGGCCTGAAGCTGCTCAAGACGCGGATCGTGATCCAGCGTATGCGCCACTATCAGCGCATCCACGCGTCGGCTCTGCACCATGCGCATATAGCTGTGTTTGTCCGCCAGATCGTCGTCAGCGATGAGCAGCAGGTCAATCTCATGTCGCGCCAGTTCGTGGCTAATTTCGCCGACCATGTCCATAAAAACGCTGTTATTGAGCGGAACAGGATGCACCGGAAATACCAGCCCGACGGCGTCGATTTTGCCCATCTTCAGGCGACGGGCAAAGGTATTTGGTCGGTAGCCACGGCGCTGGGCCTCCGCTTCCACGCGGGCGCGCGTCTCAGCAGAAACGTCGTCATATCCGTTGAGGGCGCGGCTGACGGTGGTAACAGACAGCCCCAGTTCTTTGGCAATGGCTTTAAGCGACATGATTTTCCGTATCTTCTTTAGTTTTGTTCCGCCACCAGCAGCGCGTGCGTATCGGGCTCCAGCGCCTTAAAGATATGCGGCTGGTCAGCAGGGTAGCAAATGTAATCTCCCGGGCCGAGTTCTTCCGCCGCGTCGATCAGACCGACCATCGCCCGCCCCTGGGTCACGATAATATGCTCAACCGAACCAGGCGGATGGGGCTGGGAAATACGGTCTGCCCCCGGCTGAGTCAGCAGCAGATAGATATCACGACGCGCGCCCGGCGGACACGCCGCGAGCAAAATCGCCTCGTAGTTCGCCTGCCCGGCGACGACTTTTGTGCCCTCGCCGCGGCGGATCACCTGCGTGACGGGTTGCTGCGGCTCCAGTAACCGGGCAAACGGAATATCCAGCGCCACGCAAAGCGACCACAGCGTTTCCAGGCTAGGATTGCCGTTGCCAGACTCCAGTTGTGAAAGCGTGGATTTGGCGATCCCGGCACGGCGGGCAATTTCCGCCAGTGAGAGCCCGGTTCGCAGGCGTTCTCGTACCAGGCTTTTGGCGATCACGCTGATTGGCTGCGTCATAAAAACGGCCTCTTTCTCTTTATAACGAACGAATCGTTCGCCTTGTAAAACGATTTTGATGCGTTCATTATAATGGAAATACGTTCGATATGGCTAAAATGGTATGAAGAAACACCTCTCCTGTCTGAAAGGCGACACGATAAAAGCGATCGTCCTGGTCTGCCTCGCGGTGGGCGTAGTCGGCATGTCTTATGGCTCACTGGCGATGGCCTACGGTTTCCCGCTGTGGGTGCCGTTTGTCCTCTCCCTCACGGTGCTGGCAGGCGCATCCGAGTTTATGTTTATTGGCATCGTGGCAAGCGGCGGCAATCCGCTGGCAGCGGCCGCGGCCGGTTTACTGGTAAACGCACGCCATGTGCCGTTCGGCGTAACGGTGCGTGACCTGGTGGGCAAGCGCGGCCTGAGCTTTCTGGGCTGTCATATTATGAACGATGAAAGCGTGGTGTTCGGCCTTTCGCAAAAAACCGCCGAGCAGCGTAAAGCGGCCTACTGGCTGTGCGGCCTGGGCGTGGCAATTATCTGGCCGCTGGGGGCGGTACTGGGGGCGATGGTCGGCAAGCTGCTGCCAGACCCGGAAACCATCGGGCTGGACGCGGTGTTCCCGGCGATCCTGCTGGCGTTAGTGGTGCCGGCATTTAAAAACCGTACCACGCTGATCCGCGCCTGTAGCGGCGCAGTGTTGTCGCTGGCCGCCGTACCGTTTGCGCCGGTGGGTCTGCCGGTACTGCTCTCTTTGCTCGGCCTTGCCGCGAGGAAAAAATAATGGAAAACATGACGGTCTTTATTCTCGGCATCGCCATTCTTTCTGCCGGAACCTATCTGATGCGTCTTGGCGGAGCGAAGCTTGGCAACCGGCTGGCGCTTTCAGAACGGTCGCAGGCGCTGCTTTCAGACGCGGCTACCGTTTTGCTGTTCTCCGTCGCGTTGGCGACAACGTTTTATGAAGGGGACCATTTTGCCGGGATGGCACGTGTGCTGGGCGTGGGGTTCGCGGTGTTTCTGGCCTGGCGCAAAATGCCGTTAATTGTGGTGATCGTCGCGGCGGCGGTGGTGACCGCACTGCTGCGTCTGGCAGGCATAAACTAAAAAGCGCCCCAGGGGCGCTCTTTCGACGGTATAGCGGAATTATTTGTTCAGTTCAGCGGTCATGTGTACGCGGTTACCGGTGAATGCCTGGGTAATTTTGTAGGATGACGCGCCCGCTTCCTGAGCCTGTGCAGCGATTTTAGCTTCTGCACCATCCAGGGTAGAGGCGGATGCGGTCACTGTCTGCGCAGCGAAAGAACCAAAAGAGGTAGCCAGAGCGATTACTGCGACAAAAGTTTTGATGCTTTTCATGAGATAAACCCTTTCGTTAAGTTGTTTAGATAAGGCGCCGTGCCTTGATGAGATAAATATTAGACCTCATCATGAACAACTAAAAGCGGAAGGATTTGCTATACTCATTCAAAATTACTGATCAACTATCAATCGCTGCGGATGGGTGTAAATAGTTGCTCTACCCGGCTTGCAGAACCCCACCAGCGTCAGGTTGCAGCGCTCCGCCACTTCCACCGCCAGCGTGGTTGCCGCTGACACCGCAAACAGAATTTCCACGCCGCACATGGCGGACTTTTGCACCATCTCATAGCTGGCGCGGCTGGAGACTAACGCCGCGCCCTGCTGCCAGACGTTGCTTTCCCGAGCGCGGCGACCTAACAGCTTATCCAGCGCGACGTGGCGGCCCACATCTTCATGACCGCCGGCAATGTTGCCTGACGGCAATATCCATGCCGCCGCGTGGGTACAGCCGCTGAGCTGACCGATGGGTTGCACGTCGTTCAGGTGCTCAAGCGCCCGATCAAGGTGCGCCAGATTGAACGTCTGGGTGAACGGCAGCGGGATAATGGGTTTGCCGATATCGTTAAGCTGTTCAACGCCGCACACGCCGCAGCCGGTACGTCCGGCCAGCGCCCGGCGGCGCTCTTTCAGCCCCATAAAGCGGCGGCTGGAGAGTTCGATTTGCACTTCAAGACCATTACAGGCATGAACCACATCCATGCCGTAGATCTCCTGCGGATGCGCAATGATGCCTTCCGAGAGGGAAAAACCTATGGCGAACAGCTCCAGATCTTTCGGCGAGGCCATCATCACCACATGCGAAATACCGTTGTAAACCAGGGCAACGGGGACCTCTTCCGCCAGAAAATCCGGCGTGGCATGTGAAATGTGAGGCGGTCTGTGTACCGACAGTTCCACAATACCCGCAGGCAGTGGCGACGCGTGGGCAACACGGTTTTGTTTAGACACAACGGTATTCCTGAACAACCACGGAAGTGAGCCTGCTATTGCAACACAAACGGCAGGCCTTACGCATAGTATGGATCAACTTTTCAGCAACCATTCTCCTACTCAATACGGAGGGGTGCAACCGATCACCTGCTACACCTCTTTAACATGCAGAGGGTAAAATGTGATTGATATCACATTTTATAATCAATGCCGTGATAATACGTTCACTTTGTTTTAACCCCGTTGGAACAGGCGTACCGACATTGTGGTATTCTGGGCTTATCCCTCGGAGAAATGAGGGATTAACGCAAATTTTTCTCCTTTGCGGTTAATTCTCAACCGCAGAGTAAAACTACATAGCAATGTCGTAATGAACCAAGGAGTGACCCATGCAGGTCAGCAGAAGGCAGTTCTTTAAGATCTGCGCTGGCGGTATGGCAGGCACCACGGCGGCGGCACTGGGCTTTGCGCCCGGTGTAGCGCTGGCGGAAACACGGCAGTATAAACTGCTGCGCACCCGCGAAACCCGTAACACCTGTACGTACTGCTCCGTCGGCTGTGGGCTGTTAATGTATAGCCTCGGCGACGGTGCGAAAAACGCCAAAGCATCTATTTTCCACATCGAAGGCGATCCGGATCACCCGGTAAACCGTGGTGCACTCTGTCCGAAAGGGGCCGGTCTGGTAGATTTTATCCACTCCGAAAGCCGCCTGAAGTTTCCTGAGTATCGCGCTCCCGGCTCTGACAAATGGCAGCAAATCAGCTGGGAAGAAGCGTTCGATCGCATCGCTAAGCTGATGAAAGAAGACCGCGATGCCAACTTTATCGCGAAGAATGCCGAAGGCACCACCGTTAACCGTTGGCTCTCCACCGGCATGCTGTGTGCTTCAGCGTCCAGTAACGAAACCGGCTATTTAACCCAGAAATTTACGCGCGCACTCGGTATGCTCGCGGTCGACAACCAGGCGCGTGTCTGACACGGACCAACGGTAGCAAGTCTTGCTCCAACATTTGGTCGCGGTGCGATGACCAACCACTGGGTCGACATCAAGAACGCCAACCTTATTGTGGTGATGGGCGGTAACGCCGCTGAAGCGCACCCTGTCGGGTTCCGCTGGGCGATGGAAGCCAAAATCCACAACGGCGCGAAGCTGATTGTGATCGATCCCCGCTTTACGCGTACAGCGTCAGTGGCGGATTTCTACACCCCTATTCGTTCAGGTACTGACATCACTTTCCTGTCAGGCGTATTGCTGTACCTGATGACCAACGAAAAATATAACCGCGAGTACACCGAAGCCTATACCAACGCCAGCCTGATCGTGCGTGAGGATTACCACTTCGAAGATGGCCTGTTCAGCGGTTACGACGCCGAAAAACGCAAGTACGACAAAACCAGCTGGAACTACGAGCTGGACGAAAACGGCTTTGCGAAGCGCGACACCACCCTGCAACACCCCCGCTGCGTGTGGAACCTGCTGAAAGAGCACGTTTCCCGCTATACGCCGGAGGTTGTCGAAAACATCTGTGGGACGCCGAAAGCGGATTTCCTGAAGGTTTGCGAGTTGATTGCGGAAACCAGCGCGAAAGATAAAACCGCATCGTTCCTGTATGCGCTCGGCTGGACGCAGCACTCCATCGGCGCGCAGAACATCCGCACCATGGCGATGGTTCAGCTGCTCCTCGGCAACATGGGGATGGCAGGCGGCGGCGTGAACGCCCTGCGCGGTCACTCCAACATTCAGGGTCTGACCGACCTCGGCCTGCTGTCTCAGAGCCTGACGGGTTACATGAACCTGCCGAGCGAGAAACAGACTGACCTGCAAACCTACCTGACAGCCAGCACGCCAAAACCGCTGCTCGAAGGCCAGGTGAACTACTGGGGCAACTATCCGAAGTTCTTCGTCTCGCTGATGAAAGCCTTCTACGGCGACAAGGCGACGGCGGAAAACAGCTGGGGCTTTGACTGGCTGCCGAAGTGGGACAAAGGTTACGACGTACTGCAGTACTTCGAAATGATGCACCAGGGCCAGGTCAACGGCTATATCTGCCAGGGCTTTAACCCGGTGGCATCGTTCCCGAACAAGAACAAGGTTGTCGAGTCTCTGTCGAAGCTGAAGTTCCTGGTGACGATTGACCCGCTCAATACCGAAACGTCTACGTTCTGGCAGAACCACGGTGAGTCGAACGACGTCGATCCGTCGAAGATTCAGACCGAAGTGTTCCGTCTGCCGTCCACCTGCTTCGCGGAAGAGAACGGGTCTATCGTCAACTCCGGCCGCTGGTTGCAGTGGCACTGGAAAGGCGCAGACGCCCCGGGCATCGCCCTGAACGACGGCGAGATCCTGGCCGGCATCTTCTTACGCCTGCGTAAGATGTACGCCTCTGAGGGCGGCGCAACGCCTGAGCCGGTACTGAACATGACCTGGAACTACTCGACGCCGGAAAACCCAGCGCCGGAAGAAGTGGCCATGGAGAGCAACGGTAAAGCGCTGGCGGACGTTATCGACCCGGCGACCGGTGCGGTGCTGGCGAAGAAAGGCGATCAGCTCAGCACCTTTGCGCACCTGCGCGATGACGGTACGACCTCCAGCGGCTGCTGGATCTTTGCCGGGAGCTGGACGCCGAAAGGCAACCAGATGGCCAACCGCGATAACGCCGACCCGTCGGGCCTCGGTAATACGCTGGGCTGGGCATGGGCGTGGCCGCTTAACCGCCGCATCCTCTATAACCGTGCCTCCGCTGATCCGCAGGGCAACCCGTGGGATCCGAAGCGTCAGCTTCTGAAGTGGGACGGCGCGAAATGGGGCGGCGTGGATATTCCGGACTACAGCACTGCCGCACCAGGCAGCGATGTCGGGCCGTTTATCATGCAGCCTGAAGGGATGGGCCGTCTGTTTGCTATCGATAAGATGGCGGAAGGGCCATTCCCGGAACACTACGAGCCGTTTGAGACGCCGCTGGGTACTAACCCGCTGCACCCGAACGTGGTCTCTAACCCGGCAGCCCGTATCTTCAAGGGCGATTTTGAAGCGCTGGGTAAAAAGGACAAGTTCCCGTATGTCGGCACCACTTACCGTCTGACCGAACACTTCCACTACTGGACCAAGCACGCGCTGCTGAATGCCATCGCGCAGCCGGAACAGTTTGTGGAGATCGGCGAGAAGCTGGCGAACAAACTCGGCATTGCCCATGGCGATACCGTGAAGGTCTCCTCTAACCGCGGCTACATCAAAGCCAAGGCGGTGGTGACCAAGCGTATTCGCACGCTGAACGTTCACGGTCAGCAGGTGGATACCATCGGCATCCCGATTCACTGGGGTTATGAGGGCGTGGCGAAGAAAGGGTTCATTGCGAACACCCTGACGCCGTTCGTCGGTGATGCGAACACGCAGACGCCGGAGTTTAAGGCCTTCCTCGTGAACGTGGAAAAGGTGTAACGGAGACGACTTATGGCTTATCAATCTCAAGACATTATCCGTCGTTCCGCGACTAACGGTTTCACGCCCGCGCCTCAGGCGCGGGACCACCAGCAGGAAGTGGCGAAGCTTATCGACGTGACCACCTGTATCGGCTGTAAAGCCTGTCAGGTGGCCTGCTCTGAGTGGAACGACATCCGTGACGAAGTGGGTCACAACGTCGGGGTGTACGACAACCCGGCGGACCTGACCGCCAAGTCCTGGACGGTAATGCGTTTCTCGGAAGTGGAGCAGAACGACAAGCTGGAATGGCTTATTCGCAAAGACGGCTGTATGCACTGTGCGGATCCGGGCTGCCTGAAGGCGTGTCCGTCAGAAGGGGCTATCATTCAGTATGCCAACGGCATCGTCGACTTCCAGTCCGAGCAGTGCATTGGCTGCGGCTACTGCATCGCGGGCTGTCCGTTCGACGTGCCGCGCATGAACCCGGAAGACAACCGCGTCTACAAATGTACGCTGTGCGTTGACCGCGTAAATGTCGGCCAGGAGCCAGCGTGCGTGAAGACCTGTCCAACCGGCGCTATCCACTTTGGCTCTAAAGAGGATATGAAAACGCTGGCGGCAGAGCGCGTGGGCGAGCTGAAAACTCGTGGTTACGATAACGCGGGCCTGTACGATCCGGCCGGGGTTGGCGGTACGCACGTCATGTACGTGCTGCACCACGCCGACAAGCCGAACCTGTATCACGGCCTGCCGGAGAACCCGGAAATCAGCGCCACCGTGAAGTTCTGGAAAGGCATCTGGAAACCGCTGGCAGCGGTCGGTTTTGCTGCCACCTTCGCAGCGAGCATCTTCCACTACGTCGGCGTTGGTCCGAACCGCGCGGAAGAGGAAGACGATAACCTGCATGAAGAGAAAGACGAGGTGCGCAAATGAGAAAACGTGACACCATCGTGCGCTACACCGCGCCGGAACGTATCAACCACTGGGTCACCGCCTTCTGCTTCATGCTGGCGGCGATAAGCGGGCTGGGGTTCTTCTTCCCGTCCTTCAACTGGCTGATGCAGATCATGGGGACACCACAGCTGGCGCGTATACTGCACCCGTTTGTTGGCGTCATCATGTTCGCGTCGTTCATCATCATGTTTTTCCGTTACTGGCACCATAACCTAATCAATCGGGATGATATCTTTTGGGCGAAGAATATTCGTAAGATCGTCGTCAACGAGGAAGTAGGTGATACCGGGCGTTATAACTTCGGCCAGAAATGCGTATTCTGGGCGGCGATTATCTTCCTGGTCCTGTTGCTGGTGAGCGGCGTGATCATCTGGCGTCCGTACTTTGCGCCTGCTTTCTCAATCCCGGTGATCCGATTTGCGCTAATGCTGCATTCATTTGCCGCAGTGGCGTTAATTGTGGTTATCATGGTGCATATTTACGCCGCCCTTTGGGTGAAAGGCACCATTACCGCGATGGTGGAAGGCTGGGTCACCAAAACGTGGGCGAAGAAACATCACCCGCGCTGGTACCGTGAAGTCCGCCAGAAACAGGAAAAGTCATCTGAATGAGTATTCGCATAATCCCGCAAGATGAGCTGGGGTCGAGCGAGAAACGTACGGCGGAGTATATTCCGCCGTTGTTATTCCCCAGACTCAAGAACCTCTACAACCGCCGCGCAGAGCGTCTGCGCGAGCTGGCAGAGAACAACCCGCTGGGCGATTTTCTGCGTTTTGCCGCGCTGGTCGCCCATGCGCAGGAAGTGGTGCTGTACGACCATCCGCTGCAAATGGACCTGACCGCACGCATCAAAGAAGCCAACGAACAGGGCAAGCCGCCGCTGGACATTCACGTCCTGCCGCGCGACAAGCACTGGCATAAGCTGCTGCATTCGCTGATTGCCGAGCTGAAGCCCGAGATGAGCGGCACGGCGCTGGCGGTCATTGAGAACCTGGAAAAAGCCTCAGAGCAAGAGCTGGAAGAGATGGCGAGCGCGCTGTTTGCTTCCGACTTCTCGCTGGTGAGCAGCGATAAAGCGCCGTTCATCTGGGCTGCGCTGTCGCTCTACTGGGCGCAAATGGCGAGCCTGATCCCAGGCAAAGCCCGCGCCGAATACGGCGAAGCGCGCCAGTTCTGTCCGGTGTGTGGTTCAATGCCGGTCTCCAGCATGGTACAGATTGGTACGACACAGGGGCTGCGCTACCTGCACTGCAACCTGTGTGAAACCGAGTGGCACGTGGTGCGCGTGAAGTGCAGCAACTGCGAGCAGACCCGCGATCTGAACTACTGGTCGCTGGAAAACGAAGACGCAGCGGTGAAAGCCGAAAGCTGCGGCGACTGCGGGACTTACCTGAAGATTCTGTATCAGGAAAAAGACCCGAAAGTCGAAGCGGTGGCCGACGATCTCGCCTCGCTGATTCTGGACGCCAAAATGGAGCAGGAGGGCTTTGCCCGCAGCTCTATCAACCCGTTCCTGTTCCCGGGTGAAGGGGAGTAATCTCCTGTGACAGTGCCGGGCGGCGCGAGCTTGCCCGGCCTACACCTCGACAGCAATACCTGCCGTCTTATATGCCAGATGCTCTTCAGCCCGTAGTCCAGGATCCGTCTAAAGACGCGTTATCGCTTTAGCATCGCTTCCACGGCAAATCTCAGGCAACATCCGCACTTTATGTCTGTGACGAAAGCAGATAATAAAAAAGCTCTCGCCTTTGCGAGCAGCTTTCAAGACTTTTCCCCTCAATAATATTCTTGTTTTCTTTTGAATCAAACCAGGCTATAAAGCTGTACATTCATACAGTTAAAAGGTGTTTTCATGGCACTGGAAAAGGGTATTGAACGGCTGGTTCAAGGATTTATCGCTGCAGGTCGCCCCTCATCGCGTCGCCAGACAATTGAGGTACGACGAGCAGGCTATATTGCCAGCACGGAGCTTGCCGGGAAGACCGAAACGCGCGTTCAGCTGGAGACGCTTGTTCTTGAGGGTCTTACCATTCAGGTATTTTCACCTCTCAATGCGCCTGAAATATTGCCTGCTGCCATCTACTACCACGGCGGATGTTTTATCAGCGGCGGCTTTGATACCCATGACAACCAGCTCCGTCAGTTAGCCTACTACGGCAATTGCCGGGTGATTGCGATTCAGTACAGACTGGCGCCGGAGCATACCTTCCCCGCCGCACATGACGATGCTGAAAGAGGTGCGAATCTGGTCTGGCAGTATGCAGACGAATTAGGCGTGGATAAGAACCGACTCACCCTCTGTGGAGACAGCGCAGGAGGGCATTTGGCGCTGGTAACGTCATTGCGGCTTAAGGCAAAAGGGCTCTGGGATCCCGCGCAGCTCATTCTTATCTATCCCATGCTCGACGCTACGGCCAGTCTTGAAAGCTATACCCTCAATGGCATGGATTACGTGATTACTCGCGATACCCTTTTGAGCGGCTATGAAATGTATCTGGCTGGAGCCGACCGTCAGCATCCTGAAGTCAGTCCACTGTGGCGCAACGACTTTAGCGGTCTGCCGAAGGTCCATATTGTTACCGCTGAGTATGATCCGTTACGTGACGAAGGCGAGGCGCTTTATCAGCGCCTCACGGCGCAAGGCGTGAAGTGTACCGCTCAACAATGGCGGGGTGTAATTCACGGCTTCTTCCAGTTGGGTGGAATTAGCCAGTCAGCGCGAGACATTATGCGAGATATTGCCTGGCGCATTAACCATGCCGGGCGAGAGTGAGAAGGAGACTACTCCTCCTCGTTCCCACCCTCTTCATACGCGCCATACGGCTTCGCAGGCAGAACGATATAGGTGCCTTCAAACACCGCGCCTGGCGTTTCATCGCCGAACAGCTCAACCTGCATCTGTACGCGTGCTTTACGTCCACGCGCCAGACGGTCGAGATCGCCGCCCAGTGCGCCCAGGTCAGCTACCGCGCTCGGCTTGCCGCTGATCGGCGCGCTGTAGCGGATATGGGCATCGGCCAGAATAATGGTGCCGCCGAGATGACGTTCGCGCAGCATCAGCCAGATCAGTCCCCATCCGGTGAGCGTGGCGAGTGAAAACAGGCTGCCGGCAAACAGGGTATGGTGCGGGTTCTGGTTGCCGGTTTCCGGCATGGTGGTGATAAATTTTTGTCCGGTATACTGCTGAATACGCACGCCCATTTTTTCACTGAGCGGTATGTGCTGATACCACGCCTGCTGGAGCTGCCCGCACCAGTCGGCGCGATGGAGAATATCGTCCAGCGTGGCGATGGGTTTGATCATCAAAAAGTGACGAATCGGCGTAGTTTGCGGGGCGGTGATTTCCCCCTGATTCACGAAACCAAGCTTGGCAAAGAACTCAACGGCATCTTCGCGGGCGCTACAGGTGACGCGCTTGACCCCTTCCTGACGGGCAACGGATTCCAGCGTCATTGCCATCAGCGTTCCAAGGCCTTTGTCCTGCACGGAGGGATGAACGGCCATAAAGCGGATTGAAGCTTCGTTGTCGGCATTGATGTACAGACGTCCCACGGCAACGAGGTTGCCCTCTTCATCAACCACCATCTGGTGGTGCGCCATCGCGTCCCAGGCGTCGCGTTCAGAGCCTTTCGGTTGATGCAGTGGTTTGCGCAGCATTTCCCAGCGGAAATGGTAATAAGCGTCTAATTCTTCTTCCGTTTGCGGTACTCGAAGGTGATACATAGCTGTACTCTCTCTTGTTACCCGCGGCCATACCGCCAGTTGGCTCATACCTGGAGCCAGAATGTGACGGGGCCATCGTTCACCAGCGAAACCTGCATATCCGCAGCGAATCGTCCGGTTTGTGTATTCATGTCCTGTTGGCGACAGCGCTCAACAAAGTACTCGTATAGAGCTTCTGCGCGATCCGGTGCCGCGCCCTTCGAAAAACTCGGCCGCATGCCGCGTTCGGTATCCGCAGCCAACGTAAACTGGGAAACCACCAGCACGCTGCCGCCCGCCTGCTGAACGTTCAGGTTCATCTTGCCTTCCGCATCGCTGAAAATGCGGTAGCCCAGCACGCGCTCACATAAGCGGTTAGCTTTTTGTTCGTCGTCATCTTTTTCGACACCCAGGAGCACCAAAAGTCCTGGGCCAATTTCACCCGTCACCTCATCCGCCACGGTGACGCTGGCACGGGTTACGCGCTGAATCAATGCAATCATGGTTGGTCTGCTTCTTGTTGTTTTTCAGCTTCTGCTGCCTTTTTGAGTTCGCGGTAGACTCCAAGAGTGACAGTTATTTCGGCGCCAAGCAAGACGATACACCACGTCCAGTAGACCCAGACAAACAAAATGGGGATCACCGCCAGCACACCGTAAATCAGCTGATAAGAGGGGAACATGGTGATATAAAGCGCGAATCCTTTCTTGCCCAGCTCAAAGAGCAACGCCGCGACCAGCGCACCCACCACGGCATCCCGGTTGGGTACGCGCGTGGTTGGTACCACGCTGTAGAGCAGCCAGAACGAAAGCCACGATAAAATCAGCGGGAAGATACGCAGCACGTTATCGATCACGCTGTTTAAGTCGGTCGCCCAGCGCAGCGAAAGAAGGTAGGAGCTGATCGCCAGGCTTGCCCCCGCCAGCAATGGGCCAAGGGTTAAAATCATCCAGTAGACGGCAAAGGAGTAAACCTTCGGGCGGACTTTTTTGCTCCGCCAGATGGTGTTGAGCGCACTGTCGATGGAGTACATCAGCAGCAGCGCGGTAACAATAAGCCCACACGCCCCCACCGCCGTCATCTTGCTGGAGTTTGCGACAAACTGCTCAATGTAGTTCTGGATCACATCGCCGGTGGCAGGAATAAAGTTTGCGAAAACAAAATGGCGAAGCTGCATGCTCACATCGGCAAACATTGGAAATGCCGAAAAAAGCGCAAAAATCACCGCCACCAGCGGCACCAGCGAGAGCAACGACACGTAAGCGAGATTGCCCGCCAGCGTGGTCATGTTGTCCTCATCAATGCGATGCCAGAGGAGTTTCAGCCACGCCCTCAGCGGGCGCGTGTGGTGATTGGCTTTTTGATGAACGGTTTTTAGCATAACTGCTTCGCAAAGTAGTTCGGTATCGTCTCTTTTCCGGTCACCAGAATGGAGGTGATACCTAACTGATTAGCCCCTTCTATATTATCGGCGTTGTCGTCAAAAAAGACCGCATCCGCTGCCGTGAATCCTTCTTCCTGCAATACTGCCTGATAAATGCGCGCCTCAGGTTTACGCATCCCCATCTCCTGGGAGAGATACACTTTATCTGCCGCCGCGTGAATTTCCGGGTATTCATCCGGCCAGAAGGTGGTATGCAGGCGGTTAGTATTAGACAGCACGACAACACGATGCCCCTGCTCGCGCAGCTTGTGCATGATGTCGATCACTTCCGGGCGGATCGCGACAAATATGGCCTGCCAGCCGTGGGAAAACTGCTCGTAGCTTAACGAAAGACCCATTTCCTGACAGAAACGCTCTGCGAACGCTTCATCGCTGATCTCACCGCGCTCGTGCAGATGGAAAGTCTCACCCATCGCGAAATTCTGCTTTAACGTCGCCAGCGGAACACGGCTAAAATCGCTCCATGCGCCCAACACCCGGTTAAAATCGATATCGACGATTACATTTCCTAAGTCAAAGATATAAAGCATGTTTATCTCCTTTCGCCGTGGAGAAGTAACTGTAGCGGGAAAGAGAAACTTTAGCTATGCGCCAGATTCAGCTTAGAGAAAGGAAAGGCCCGAATCGCAATATCGGGCCATAGGATGATCAGCCAGCCTGCTGCTCTTCTCCGGAATTGACTTCGACAACCTCAACCTTGCTGGATTTGAGGTGATTTTGCAGCGCCGGGCCGGGCAGCTCATCGGTGAACAGCGCCGTCGCCTGCGCCACGTTGCCAATTTCAACCGCCGCGGAGGCGTGGTATTTCGTATGATCGGCCGCCAGTAAAATGTGGCGGGAGTGAGCGATCATGGTTTTCACCACGCTGGCTTCGTTAACGTCAAATTCCATCATCGCGCCGTCGTGCTCTATCGCCCCGACGCTGGTGACCAGGTAATCTGCGCGAAATCCTGACACGAACGCCGTTGCCGCAGGACCGATAATGCCGCCGTTATGCGGGCGCAGCGTACCGCCGGGCACCATCACCTCAAAGCGCGGATTCTTATAAAGAATGTGCGCCACCCGCAGGCTGTTAGTGATGATGCGCAGATGATTATGGTTAAGCAGCGCCCGGGCAACGTGCTCCACGGTCGTCCCGATGGTGATAAAAATGGTCGAACCGTCGGGAATATAGTCCGCAATGGCCTCGGCAATCGCCCGCTTCTCTTCGGTAAGCGAGACTTCACGCTGCTCGAACGCCGTGTTCACCACGCTGGATGCCCTGCCCGCCCCGCCATGATGACGCGTGATCAGCCCCTGCTCGCTGAGCTTACGGATATCCCGGCGCACGGTTTGCGTCGACACATCCAGCAGCTGCGCCAGTTCATCAATGTTCATATAGCCGCGATCGGCAATCAGCGTCAGCAGCTGATCGTGACGCGGGTTGCCGGTCAGTTCGGTAAGGCTCATGGGCTGTCCTCTGAAAACCATCACGCCCCGCATTTTATACAAAAAGTGACAAAAAAGAGCGGGTTTGATCACAGTCGGGTATACCCGCGCGCCCGCCGGGCTTTGTGCATTTCAGTGCTGCGACGGCGCTGGCAAAACGCACGGCGTCTGCGGCGGGTAATTTCTGCCCCAAGCTGACCGCCAGCGCACCGTGGAACACGTCGCCCGCCCCCGTGGTATCCACCACGTTCACCTCAAAGCCGGGCTGATGACACAATGCGCCGTTTTCCAGCCAGAAGCAGCCGTCTCGCCCCTGCGTAACATACACATGTCCATTTGTGAGCGTTTGTGCTTTTTTCAGCGCGTCTTCGGTGTCATCCCGCTGCGTTAAACGCCGCAATCCCGGCGCGGAGAAGGCCGCGTGGTCGCTTAGGGCGATCAGCTCCGCAATGTCCTGCGGGGTGACATCCGCATCAAGCAACGTCGGTACGCCCTGCTGACGGGCCAGGGTAAATGCCTGTTTTGCCCCGTCATGCCAGCGCACATCGGCTAAGACAATATCCCACTGCGAGAAGTCGATTTCTTGCAGCCAGTCTGCCACCGCAGGGAGATCGGGGCTGGGATAGTTCGCTATAACACGCTCCCCGCTGCCGTCCACCAGCACCGCCGACTGTGACGATCGGGCACCCTTAAACACGCGCGTGTAGCGGGTATTCACCCCCAGGGATTCCAGCTCCGCCAGCAGCCGTCTGCCGGTATCGTCGTCCCCCACCCGGCCAATAAAATCCACTTCCGCGCCCAGTTTCGCGGCTGCCACTGCCGCCGTTGCCGCCGGGCCACCGCCCACTTCCGTATAGTCTTTTGCGACATATTTCCCACCTTCTTTCGGTAAATCATCGAGATACCAGATGCGATCCAGCACGGTAATGCCGACACAAACGATGCGAGTCATGGTGATTCCTTCTGCGATTTCTGATGCCTTCATTTTAATTTCACCAAATGTTTAAAAAGTGACCCGTGTCAATTTTTTGACTATAAATTACAAATACGATCAAAAACAGACACTACAAACGCGCAAAAATTGACACGATGTGACAGGAGAGAGGCATGTCAGCAATCGCATTTATCGGCTTAGGACAGATGGGCGCGCCCATGGCGAAGAATCTGTTGAAACAGGGCCACCAGCTTAACGTTTTTGATGTGAACCCGCAGGCGGTTCAGGCGCTGGTAGAGAGCGGCGCTCGGGCGGCGGCTACGCCAGCACAGGCAGCAACGGACGCGGAATTCGTAATTACCATGCTGCCAAACGGCGACCTGGTACGCAGCGTCCTGTTCGGCGAGCACGGCGTGTGCGAAGGATTATCCCGCGACGCGCTGGTCATTGATATGTCCACCATTCACCCGCTGCAAACCGACGCGCTGATACGCGACATGGCTGAGCAAGGCTTCAGCCTGATGGACGTGCCCGTCGGACGCACCTCTGACCATGCCATCGCCGGCACGCTGCTCCTGCTGGCAGGCGGCACGGCCCAGCAGGTTGAGCGCGCCACCCCGGTCTTAATGGCGATGGGCAATGAGCTGATTAACGCCGGCGGGCCAGGCATGGGCATCCGCGTGAAGCTTATCAATAACTACATGAGCATTGCCCTGAACGCCCTTTCCGCCGAGGCCGCCGTGCTGTGCGAAGCGCTTGGCCTCTCCTTTGACGTGGCGCTCAAGGTCATGAGCGGTACGCCTGCGGGTAAAGGCCACTTCACGACATCCTGGCCGAACAAGGTGCTGAAAGGGGATCTTTCTCCCGCCTTTATGATCGACCTTGCGCATAAAGATCTGGGGATCGCCCTCGACGTGGCTAACCAGCTCCACGTTCCGATGCCGCTGGGCGCAGCCTCCCGCGAAGTTTACAACCAGGCACGCGCCGCCGGGCGCGGGCGCGAAGACTGGACGGCCATTCTTGAACAGGTTCGCGCATCTGCCGGGCTGAAAAAAACACACTGATACGAAAGGACTGAGGAATGACGATGTACACCCTGAAAGATATCACCCGACCTTCCGGCGGTTTTGCGATGCTGGCCGTGGATCAGCGCGAAGCGATGCGCCTGATGTTTGCGGCGGCTGGCGCGCCGGTACCGGTAACCGACCAGCACCTGACGGATTTTAAAGTCAACGCGGCAAAAATTCTGTCGCCGTACGCCTCTGCGATCCTTGTCGACCAGCAGTTCTGCTATCGCCAGATTGTCGAGCAGCAGGCCGTGGCAAAAAGCTGCGCGATGATTGTTGCAGCCGACGAGTTTATTCCGGGGAACGGTATTCCGGTCGACAGCGTGGTGATCGACAAGAACGTCGACGCGCAGGCGGTCAAACGCGATGGCGGCAAAGCACTGAAGCTGCTGGTGCTGTGGCGCAGCGATGAAGATCCGCAGCAGCGCCTGGAGATGGTGAAAGCGTTCAATACGCTGTGCCACGATAACGGTCTGCTGAGCATTATCGAGCCGGTGGTGCGTCCACCGCGTCGCGGTGCCGCGTTTAACCGCGAACAGGCGATTATCGACGCGGCCAAAGAGCTGGGCGACAGCGGTGCCGACCTCTACAAAGTGGAGATGCCACTGTTTGGCATGGGCACGCAGCAAGAGCTGCTGGCGGCCTCGCAAAAGCTTAACGAGAACATCGCCATGCCGTGGGTGATCCTCTCGTCCGGCGTTGACGATAAGTTATTCCCGCGCGCGGTGAGCGTGGCGATGCAGGCGGGGGCATCGGGCTTTTTAGCCGGTCGCGCCGTCTGGTCCTCTGTGATTGGCCTGCCGGACACCGAGCTGATGCTGCGTGATATTTCCGTACCAAAACTTCAGCGTCTGGGTGAGATCGTCGACGAAATGATGGCTCGCCGTTAAGAAAGGATCCGAACATGAAATGGTTTAACACCCTGAGCCATAACCGCTGGCTCGAACAAGAGACCGACCGCATTCTCGATTTCGGTAAAAACGCCGCCGTACCGACCGGCTTTGGCTGGCTGGGCAATAACGGGCAGGTGCGTAGCGATATGGGCACACATCTGTGGATCACCGCCCGCATGCTGCATGTGTACGCGGTGGCGGCGAACATGGGGCGCCCCGGCGCGTACGCCCTGGTTGAGCACGGCATTAATGCCCTGAACGGTCCGCTGCGCGACAAGCAGCACGGCGGCTGGTACGCCTGCGTAAACGATGAAGGCGTGATTGATGCGTCCAAGCAGGGCTATCAGCATTTCTTCGTTCTGCTGGGCGCGGCGAGCGCCGTCACCACCGGCCATCCGCAGGCACGCAAGTTGCTGGACGACGCCATCGAGGTGATTGAGCGCTACTTCTGGAGCGAACAGGAGCAGATGTGCCTGGAGTCCTGGGACGAAGCCTTCAGCAAAACGGAAGACTATCGCGGCGGTAACGCCAACATGCACGCCGTGGAAGCTTTCCTCATCGTTTATGACGTGACCCACGACCGCAAATGGCTCGACCGCGCCCTGCGCATCGCCTCGGTGATTATTCACGACGTGGCGCGCAAAGGGGAGTACCGCGTTAACGAGCATTTTGACACCAACTGGAACCCGATCCGCGACTATAACATCGATAACCCCGCCCACCGCTTCCGCGCCTATGGCGGCACGCCTGGGCACTGGATTGAGTGGGGCCGCCTGATGCTGCACCTGCGCGCCGCCCTGGAAGCGCGCTTTGAAACCCCGCCG
>NZ_QFRV01000069.1:0-24809 GCF_004136805.1 Enterobacter cloacae complex sp. GF14B | reverse complement strand
CAGGCAACGGCGGGGGAGCGGCAGTTTCAGCATTACGGCTTAACCGGGGCGCGAGGCGAGGCGGAGAGCGGCTTTGCGACGGTGCGTAAGGCGCTGGGGCAGTGGAACGGACAGTTGCTTCACGACCTGCTGTTGCGCCTGATGGCGGTCAATCAGGACAGTAATCTCGTGTCACGCGGCGGCATTCAGGGGCTGCGCTATGTTCAGGGCTACGCGCGGGAACTGCTGGCAAGTGGCTGGGATCGCGAGGCGTTGCTTAAGATGGATAAGGCACTGATTGAACGAAACCTGAGTCCGGGCGGCAGCGCGGATTTGCTGTCGGTGGGGTGGGTGCTGTCTGCTATAAAATAGCCGGGTGGCGGCTACGCCTTACCCGGCCTACGGTCTGGTTTTGTAGGCCCGGTAAGCGCAGCGCCACCGGGCACAACAATCAATGCGCGATCGGCTGCGCACCATTCGGCACGCGAACATGCTTGTACTTGAACAGCGCGATGAACGCGAAGAACAGCACCAGCGAGTACCCGGCGAAGATCAGCCACACCGGCTGCCAGTCTGTAATGCCGTTGGTGGTGTACATCTCAACCACTTTACCGCTTACCACGCCGCCCAGAATACAACCGAAGCCGTTGGTCATCATCAGGAACATGCCCTGCGCACTGGCGCGGATTTCAGGCTTCACCTCTTTTTCCACAAACACCGAGCCGGAGATGTTGAAGAAGTCGAAGGCACAGCCGTAAACAATCATCGACAGAACCAGCAGCACGGTGCCGAACGCGCTTGGGTCGCCATAGGCGAACAGACCGAAGCGCAACATCCAGGCGGCGATACTGATCAGCATGACGTTCTTGATACCGTAGCGGCTCAGGAAGAACGGGATGGTCAGGATGAACAGCGTCTCGGAGATCTGCGAGATGGACATCATCACCGACGCGTGTTCGACGATAAAGCTCCCGGCAAACAGCGGATCGTTATCGAAGCTGTGCAGGAAGGTATTACCGAACATGTTGGTGATTTGCAGTTCCGCGCCCAGCAGCATGGAGAAGATAAAGAAGATCGCCATGCGCTTGTTTTTAAACAGTGCGAAAGCGTCCAGGCCAAGCATGGTGCTCCAGCTCTGGTTTTTCTGCTGGTTAGACACCGGAATGGTGGGCAGCGTCAGGGTGAACAGCGCCAGCAGCACGGAGAGCGCGGCACCAATATACAGCTGCATATGGCTCAGCTCGAAGCCCGCGAAGCTCACGCCCCACATCGCCATGATAAAGCCGATGGTGCCCCAGATACGGATAGGCGGGAAGTCGGTGACGATATCCAGTCCGGCAGATTTCAGGCGGTAGTAGGAGATGGTGTTGATCAGGCCAAGCGTTGGCATATACGCCAGCGAGTTAAGCAGGATCACCATAAACATCGCCCCCGGCGTGGTCACTTCGGCCGCCATAAACAGCGTCCCCGCACCCACCAGATGGCAAAGCATGTATAGCCATTTCGCACTTAACCATTTATCCGCCACGATACC
Source organism: Enterobacter cloacae complex sp. GF14B (assembly GCF_004136805.1). Taxonomy (NCBI): domain Bacteria; kingdom Pseudomonadati; phylum Pseudomonadota; class Gammaproteobacteria; order Enterobacterales; family Enterobacteriaceae; genus Enterobacter; species Enterobacter cloacae complex sp. GF14B. The sequence goes on along the minus strand of NZ_QFRV01000069.1, from coordinate 23,296 downwards.
GAGCAGCGTTGGCATGAAAACAGCCGCAATGCCCAGCGAGCTGTAAACGGCACCGATCGACGCACCATCGAACTTGAGCGTCACAAACATATAGGAGCCGAGTGTAGTCAGCCAGCTACCCCACAGGCAGAACTGCAGAAACGACAAGATTTTAAGCTGCAGCTTAAGGTTCATGTTACTTTCCTCACAAGTGAGCGGGAGATATGTTGTTATAGGAACATTCAGGGTTGTTATTTGATGCAATTCTATCAGTTGGCAACGTTATGTTTTGTTACCTCCCGCAAAAAAATGCAATCCACATTAATTTGCAGTCTGGATTGTGATGCAAATAGCATTTTCGTATGGGTGGGGGGGATGAGTGCGGCCTGATGCCCCCTCACCCTAACCCTCTCCCCAAAGGGGAGAGGGAACTTGAACACCCTCTCCCCTTTGGGGAGAGGGCAGGGTGAGGGGTGGTGTTGGTTTTTAGCGGCGACGATAGTTCTTCTGCGCCGTATTCACCTTATACAGATAGCGGCGGGATTCCGCAGACGGGTGGCGGGTGGTGAGGGTAGCGTACACATCCCCCGGCGCCATGCTGTTGATGATGTTCGCGGCCTGCACTTTGTCATTCGAGAAGACGCGCAGCACGCTGCCCGCCCCGCCGTTGTAGGCGGTGATCACCGCATAGCGACGTGAGGTTGGGTTATCAATCCCGCCGAGATAGACATTGTTCAGCATCGCCAGATAGGCCGTGCCGGTATCAATGTTGCTCTGCGGGTCAAACAGGTAGCTGCGGCTCGGCGTGCCGGATTTCCCCTGCGCGCGGAACACGTCTTTACCGGCGCTGTGCTGCACAACCTGCATCAGCCCCAGCGCGTCGGAACGGCTTACCGCGTAGGGGTTGAACGAGGACTCGGTCTGCATAATCGCCAGGATCAGCGACTCATCCACGCCATACTTACGCGACGCCTGACGCACCATGCCCAGATACTTATGCGCACGTTTGTCGAGGTGGTTCGGCACCAGGTTGATGGTGACGCTGTAGATCACTTTCAGGCCGTTGGTACGGCTTTTCAGGCGCGTTTGCAGCAGGTAGTCGGCAAATTTCGTGGCGCGGCCTTCCCAGCGGATCGGCTGACCGGTCTGGTCAACGACCTGGCCATACAGGAACGGCTCTTTGGAGATGGTGATGTCATCGGCATCAGAGTAGAGGTCGATAGACCCCGGATCGTCGCCCATCAGCAGGGTTTTAATGATGGCCTGACGTAAATGCGCCGCAGGTTCAGTCCCCGCGATGGTTTCAACCGTAATCGTACCGTCATCAAAGTTGATGTGGCTACGGGTCTGATAGGCGTCGGTGTACTTAACGTAGTCCTTCGGTCCGGCAATAAGAACTTCGTTAAATCCCCATATGTTCTCGATGTTGTGGGCAAACTGCCCCATCAAAATGTCAAAACCGTTGGTGTCCTTGACCCAGGCTTCGTTGTATTCATCGCCTTTTTTGGAAGAACAAGACACAAGCAACGGCGCAACAAGGGCTAGCGCTAAAAGTTTTTTCATCATTCCGGGAGTGCGTGTTGTGTTTGCTTTGGGGTTGCTGTTGCCGGGTAGCGCTGCGCTTACCCGACCTACAAAACCGTAGGCCCGTGCAAGCGCAGCGCAGCCGGGCAGCAGCTGCGCGTTATTATTTTTCCGGTGGCGTATAGCCTTCGATGTGGACGTCTTTACCCTCGAACAGGAAGTTCACCATCTCCTGCTCCAGCAGTTTGCGGTGTTCCGGGTTCATCATGCTGAGCTTTTTCTCGTTGATCAGCATGGTCTGTTTTTTCTGCCACTGTCCCCAGGCTTCTTTGGAGATCTCGTTGTAAATGCGCTTACCCAGGTCGCCCGGGTAGAGCTGGAAATCCTGGCCTTCAGCGTCGCGCTGTAGGAAAGTACAAAAAATGGTTCTGGCCATACTCATTCCTCTTTGTCTTGCCGATGCTAAACCATTGCACCGACACGTAATTGCTGTAACAGGCGCTCCACGGGAGCCGCCAGCCCGACTGATGGCGGTTGCGCTAAGTTATACCAGAGAGCGGTGCCTTCATCCATGCACGACGTGAATGAGGACACGGGAAGCCACATCGGCACAATGTCCAGATGGAAATGGCTGAAGGTATGACGGAACGCGTTGAGTTGCGTCAGGGTTTCGGCCGCAATGCCGCGCTGTTCAAGCCATGCCCGAAGCGAGGCTTCATCCTCAAACTGTGGGAAGCAGTATAGACCACCCCACAGGCCACTCGGCGGGCGCTGAGCGAGAAACACCTCGTCGCCATGCTGCATCAGCAGCATGTACCCGGTGCGTTCAGGCAGCGTCTGCTTCGGTTTTTTCCCCGGATACTGCGCCCAGGTGTGGTTCGCATAGGCCACGCAGAGGTTGTTTACCGGGCAGAGTTCGCACTTCGGTTTTGAACGGGTACAGACCATCGCGCCCAGATCCATCATCGCCTGGTTAAAACGCTCCACCCCTTTCGCCGGAGTGACCGCTTCACTTATCTCCCACAGGCGTTTCTCAACCTCTTTCTTACCCGGCCAGCCATCTACGGCGTAGCAGCGTGCGAGCACGCGCTTGACGTTGCCGTCGAGAATAGGGAAATGTTTGCCTAAAGAGAGGGAGAGGATTGCGCCTGCGGTCGAACGCCCGACGCCGGGCAAATCCGCCACCTCGTCGAAGGTTTCCGGGAATTTACCGTTGTGGCGCGTCGCGACCTGCTGTGCGGCCTTGTGCAGGTTGCGCGCGCGGGCGTAATAGCCAAGCCCGGTCCACAGGTGCAGCACCTCGTCCAACGGGGCGTTCGCCAGATCGGTGACTGTCGGGAAGCGCGCCATAAAACGCTCGAAGTAAGGAATGACCGTCGCGACCTGCGTTTGTTGCAACATCACCTCGGAGAGCCATACTTTGTACGGCGTTTTTTCAATTTGCCAGGGCAGGGTTTTACGCCCGTATTTGTCGTACCAGTCCAGCACCTGGGCTGAAAATTGAGAGGCTTGCATGGTCATCGATTCGCTTAATCAGGGACGCAGATTGCAGCACAGCGTCAATCTGCTGTAAACCGGATCTTTCCCATGCTTGCATAGAAGCCTTAACTTTGGATAATGCCCGTTTCCCGAACATTCTCACAAGCAGACAACTCTTTTATGAAAAACGACGTCATTTCACCGGAATTTGATGAAAACGGTCGCCCGCTGCGCCGTATTCGCAGCTTTGTCCGCCGTCAGGGGCGCCTGACAAAAGGGCAGCAACACGCGCTGGACAACTACTGGCCGGTGATGGGCGTTGAGTTCAGCGAGCAACCGCTCGACTTCACCGACCTGTTTGGCCGCGACGCGCCAGTGACCCTGGAGATCGGCTTTGGTATGGGCACCTCGCTGGTCACTATGGCGAAAGCGCGCCCGGAGCAGAACTTCCTCGGTATTGAAGTACATTCGCCGGGCGTCGGCGCATGCCTGGCAACGGCCCATGAAGAGGGCGTTGAGAACCTGCGCGTCATGTGTCACGACGCGGTGGAAGTGCTGCACAAAATGATTCCTGACAATTCTTTGAACATGGTTCAGCTCTTTTTCCCTGACCCATGGCACAAAGCGCGTCATAATAAACGCCGTATCGTTCAGGCACCGTTTGCCGAGCTGGTGAAAAGTAAGCTCAAGCTGGGCGGCGTTTTCCACATGGCAACCGACTGGGAACCTTATGCGGAACATATGCTGGAAGTGATGTCGTCCCTGGACGGGTATAAAAATCAGTCTGAAAGCAACGACTACGTACCGCGTCCGGATTCACGTCCGGTGACAAAATTTGAACAGCGTGGCCATCGTCTTGGTCACGGCGTATGGGACTTAATGTTCGAGAGGGTGAAATAATGGCAAAGAATCGTAGCCGTCGTCTGCGTAAAAAGATGCACATCGAAGAATTCCAGGAAGTGGGTTTCTCCGTTGCCTGGCGTTTCCCGGAAGGCACCAGCGTTGAGCAGATCGATCAGGACGTTGATGCGTTCATCAACGAGGTGATCGAGCCAAACAAGCTGGCCTTCGACGGTAGCGGCTATCTGGCGTGGGAAGGTCTGATTTGCACCCAGGATGTGGGGAAATGCACCGAAGAGCATCAGGCGCTGGTACGCAAATGGCTTGAAGACCACAAACTGGAAGATGTCCGCGTTAGCGAACTTTTCGACGTTTGGTGGGACTAATAAAGCAAGAACGGGGCCAGCATTAGCTGGCCCATTTTGTCTGAGGGAGTGTTTAAGATGCGCAAAACGTTGCTGGCTGTTGCTTTACTGGCAATCGGATCCACCGCCCATGCGGAGTATAAATGTAGCGTCACCCCGCGTGATGACGTGGTGCTGAGTCCGCAAACCGTGCAGGTTAAGGGCGAGAATGGCAATCTGGTGATTACGCCGGATGGCAACGTGACCTTTAACGGCAAACCGCAAAACCTGACGGCCGCACAGCGCGAGCAGGCGATGGACTACCAGGCCGAGTTGCGTACCGCGCTGCCCTGGATCAACGATGGCGCGCTGACCCGCGTTGAAAAGAGCCGCGTGGCGCTGGATAAAATCATCACCAAAGAGGTGGGGGAGAGCAGCAATATGCGCACCCGCCTGACGAAGCTGGATAAGCAGCTGAAAGAGCAGATGAACCGTATTATCGAGACGCGCTCTGATGGCCTGACGTTCCACTATAAGGCGATCGATCAGGTGCGTGCCGACGGTCAGCAACTGGTGAACCAGGCGATGGGCGGCATTCTCCAGGACAGCATCAACGAGATGGGCGCCAAAGCGGTGCTGAAGGGTGGCGGTAATCCTTTGCAGGGTGTACTGGGTAGTCTGGGCGGACTGCAAACCTCGATTCAGAACGAGTGGAAGAATCAGGAAGCCGATTTCCAGCAGTTCGGCAAAGACGTGTGTAAGCGCGTGGTGTCGCTGGAAGACAGCCGGAAGGCGCTGGTGGGGACGTTGAAGTAATTCACTTAGCCCCTCACCCTAACCCTCTCCCCAAAGGGGCGAGGGGATGTTTGCCCCCTCTCCCTTTCAGGGAGAGGGCCGGGGTGAGGGTTGCAGCGCTTGCAGCGTTACAAGGATCCTTTCTAACACCGCCTCTTCGTTATTCCAGAGTTCGTTGTTCCAGAATCGAATGACGTGCCAGTCCTTATGGTTTAACCACAATGTCCTTTGTCGATCGTATTCCTGATTTTCATCATGTTGTCCGCCATCCAGCTCAACGGCCAGCCGAGCCGCGCAACAGGCGAAATCCAGAATGTAGTTACCTACCGGGTGCTGTCGGCGAAATTTATAATTTTCGAAACGGCGGCTGCGCAGTAAATACCAAAGCCGTCTTTCTTCCTGTGTCAGCTCGCGTCTGAGCTGCTTTGCGTATGAACGTATTGTTTCCATCCCCACACTCTGCCAGCCTTTCCCTCAGCCAGCAGAACGGGATGTAAAATCCTGAATCAGCCTTCAGGATTTTCAGCGAGGAACAACTCAAGAAGGGAGTTCAGGAACAGCTTGCCGTGCTCGGTGATCTGCCAGGACTCATCACACTCGGTCAGATACCCCTGCGCCAGCGCCTCGTCAATCTGCGGGCGAATCACTGACTCCGGCAGCCCGGTATAACGTGTAAATTCCGCGCGCGGAGCGGCTTCCAGCAGACGGAAGCGGTTCATAAAGAACTCAAACGGCTTATCCACCGCCTCGACGTCGTGCTGACGCTCCAGGTAGCGGCCTTCCATATACCCGCGCGGATGACGCGTTTTGGCGGTACGCAGAATGCGTCCGTCCGGGAAGGTCACCTTGCCGTGCGCACCGCAGCCAATTCCGAGATAGTCGCCAAAACGCCAGTAGTTCAGATTGTGCTGACACTGATAGCCCGGCTTCGCATACGCCGACGTTTCGTATTGCTGATATCCCGCCGCGGTCAAAAGCTGGTGGCCCTGCTCGAAGATATCCCACAGCGCGTCGTCGTCCGGCAGCACCGGCGGGCGCGAACCAAACAGGGTGTTCGGTTCAATGGTCAACTGATACCACGACAGATGCGGCGGGTTCAGTTCAATCGCCTGACGCAAATCGTCCAGCGCTTCTTCGAGCGACTGATCCGGCAGGCCGTGCATCAGGTCGAGGTTAAAGCTGCGCAGCCCAAGCCCCGTTGCCAGGTTTGCCGCGCGCTTTGCCTCTTCCGGGCCGTGAATGCGCCCCAGACGCTTCAGCTTTGGCTCGCTAAAGCTCTGCACGCCGATAGAGATACGGTTCACGCCCGCACGCTGGTACTCGACAAAACGGTCGGCCTCAACGGTGCCGGGGTTGGCTTCCATCGTAATTTCAGCATCCGCTGCCAGGTTCAGGCGTGCGCGCACACCGTCCAGCAGCGTCTGCATCGCCGGGCCTGAAAGCAGGCTCGGCGTACCGCCACCAATAAAAATGGTCTTCACTTCACGTCCCTGTGCGTACGGTACATCGGCATCCAGATCGGCCAGCAGATGCGCGACGTAATCATCGTGCGGCACTTCACCCTTCAGCGCGTGCGAGTTGAAATCACAGTACGGACATTTCTGCACGCACCATGGGATGTGAATATAAAGACTCAGAGGCGGCAAATTAGCCATTACGCAGTGCTTCCAGTAACAGTTTCAGGGCGCGTCCACGGTGGGAGATCGCGCTTTTCTCTTCGCGGGTGAGTTCCGCAGCGGTTTTGCCCTCGGTCGGGACAAAGAAAATCGGGTCGTAACCAAAGCCGCCGTTGCCCGCCGCTTCACGGGTGATCACGCCCGGCCAGCTGCCGTGGCAGACAATCGGCGTGGGATCTTCCGCGTGACGCATGTAGACCAGCACGCAGTGGAACTGCGCGGTACGCTGTTCGTCAGGAACGTCTTTCAGGGCCACAAGCAGCTTTTCCAGGTTCTGCTGGTCGGTGGCGTCCGGCCCGGAATAGCGGGCGGAGTAAATCCCCGGCGCACCGCCCAGAAAATCCACGGCCAGACCGGAATCATCGGCAATCGCGGGCAGGCCGGTTACCTGCGCCGCATGGCGCGCTTTCAGAATGGCGTTTTCGATAAACGTCAGGCCGGTCTCTTCGGCGGAGTCCACGCCCAGCTCGGTCTGAGCCACCACGTCCAGCCCAAAATCATTTAATAGCGAGGCCAGCTCGCGCACTTTACCGGCGTTACCGGTGGCGAGAACAACTTTCTGCATGGTTTAGTCCTGTTCTGTCAGAGCCGCGACTTCCGTCGGGATAGATTGCGGGTTAAGGATTTTTACCTGTTTATGCCGGCCAAGTTCACCTTTCTCAATGATGACCTGGCTTTTAGCGACGCGAAACTGTTTAGCCAGATATTTGGTCAGATGCGCATTCGCCTGGCCGTCAACCGGCGGGGCAGTGATGGCGACTTTTAGCTCGTCGCCATGCAGCCCAACAATACTGTCGCGGCTGGCTTTCGGCTGAATGTACAGCCGTAAAACCAGCCCGTCGGCGCAGGGGCTAACTGCACTCATAACGCCATCCACAGCCCCGGCAGCAGCATATTACCCGTCGCCTGTAACAGTTCCGCGATACCCATATTCAGTACGTACAGCAGCAGAACGAGAAGCATCGGCGAGAAGTCGATTCCGCCCATCGCAGGCAGCAGGCTACGAATTGGACGCAGCAACGGTTCTGTCAGCTGAATCAACGCGTACTCCACCGGGCTACGGCCCCGGCTTACCCAGCTCATGATCGCCATCACCAGCAGGACCCAGAAGATCAGCGAGCCGACGGTTTTAACCAGGATCAGAACGGCTGAAATCCAGATAATCGGCTGGAAAGTGATGACCATAAACAGCACGATCGCTTTGATAACGCTCAGAATAAACGCCATCAGCAGAGATGAACTGTCAATCGGCCCCATTGCCGGAATGATGCGGCGAAGCGGCCCCACAATGGGCTGCGTGATTTTCACGATAAATTGTGAGAATGGATTGTAAAAATCACAACGGGCCCACTGCATCCAGACGCGCAACAGCAGCGCCATCGTATACAGTTCAATGACCGTTGAAAGCAGGAAAGTCAACGTCTTCATGGCGTTCCTCAGGTTTCCTTATTATTGGGGGTAATCGCGCGCACCGAAAATTGCCGTGCCGATGCGCACCATGGTGCTGCCTGCCGCGATGGCGGCTTCCATATCATCCGACATGCCCAGAGAAAGCGTGTCTACCGTGTCATAGCGCGCTTTAAGCGCCTCAAATGCTACAGCCATTTGCTGTGCTACGGCAAACTGCCTTTCATAACTTGACTCTGGCGCCGGGATAGCCATCAGCCCGCGCAGGATTAAGCGCGGCAGCGCCGCCACGTCCGCCGCCAGCGCATCCAGTTCGCTCAGCGTAATGCCGGACTTGCTGTTTTCATCGCTGATGTTGATTTGAATTAGCACGTTAAGCGCTGGCATCTCAATAGGGCGCTGGTCGCTCAAACGGGTAGCGATACGCAGACGATCGATGGTGTGACACCAGTCGAAGTGCTCTGCTACCAGACGGCTTTTGTTCGACTGTAGCGGACCGATAAAGTGCCATTGCAGGTCTGCATTTCCCCGTTCCCGGAAAGCGAGAATCTTATCTACGCCTTCCTGCACATAGTTTTCACCAAAGGCACGATGACCGGCGGCTATCGCTTCTGCGATGGCGCTCGCAGGCTTGGTTTTGCTGACTGCAAGCAACGTAATTTCTTCTGGAGCACGGCCGCAACGCGTTGCCGCGGCTGAGATTTTGTCCCGGACCTGTGCCAGGTTATGCGCAATGTCGTTCATTTTCCGAGGAGTTGTCTATGGATGTGGAAGAAATTGTGGCCCTTAGTGTAAAGCATAACGTCTCCGATCTACACCTGTGCAGTGATTCACCACCGCGCTGGCGCAGGTCAGGCCGTCTTGAACCTGCGCCGTTTCCGCCCCCGGATGTGGAGGCGTTATTAAAAGCGTGGCTCAATGACGAACAGCAGGGCGCCTGGTGGGCAAACGGGCAGGTGGATTTTGCCGTTACCCTCACAGGCGGTCAGCGGCTGCGCGGCAGTGCGTTTAAGCATATGCACGGCGTTTCGATCGCGCTGCGCCTGTTGCCGCTGACGTGCCCGCAGCTCTCTGCATTAGGCGTGCCGCGCGCGATCCCGGAGCTTTTGTCCAATGACAATGGCCTGATTCTGGTCACCGGCGCCACCGGCAGCGGGAAATCGACCACTCTGGCCGCGATGGTCGATTTTCTCAATCACCAGACGGACGGGCACATTCTGACCCTTGAAGATCCGGTGGAGTTTATGTACCAGAGTGAACGTTGCCTCATCCGGCAGCGGGAGATAGGCCAGCACAGCCCGTCCTTTGCCGAGGCGCTGCGCAGCGCGCTGCGTGAAGATCCGGATGTGATTCTGCTTGGTGAGCTGCGCGACAGCGAGACGATACGCCTGGCGCTGACGGCGGCGGAAACCGGCCATCTGGTGTTGGCCACGCTGCACACGCGCGGTGCGGCGCAGGCGATCGAGCGCCTGGTCGATACCTTTCCGGCGCAGGAGAAAGATCCGGTGCGTAATCAGCTGGCGGGAAGCCTGCGTGCGGTTCTGGCGCAGAAGCTGCGTCAGGATGTCCAGGGCGGGCGCGTGGCGCTGTATGAGCTGCTGGTGAATACCTCGGCGGCGGCAAACTTGATCCGCGAAGGCAAAACCTGGCAACTGCCGGGCATTATTCAAACGGGGCAGCAGGCGGGGATGCAGAACTTTGAGCAGAGTCTGGCGGAGCGACGGGCGCAGGGGCGGCTGTAGGCCCCGGCGCTCAGTAACCCTGGTCGAAATAGCTTTCGAGGATAATGACGGCTGAAGCTGAATCCACGCTGCCTTTGTTCAACGCCCGGAAGCCACCGTGCTCGAACAGGCCAGCGCGTGCCTCGACGGTGCTCAAACGTTCATCGTGCAGCTTAACGGAGACACCAAAGCGGCCATGGATTTTGTTCGCGAACTTGCGCGCGCGGGCGGTAAGCGGCTGCTCGGTGCCGTCCATGTTCAGCGGCAGACCGACAATCACGTCGTCCGGCTGCCACTCTTTGAGCAAGCGCTCAATAAGGTTCCAGTCCGGCGTGCCGTCGTTAGCTTTCAGCGCAGTGAGCGGGCGAGCGGTGCCGGTGATCCGTTGACCCACAGCGACGCCGATGCTTTTGGTGCCGAAGTCGAAGGCGAGAAGGGTGCCGCTCATTACGCGTGCCCCGCAACGCCAGGCATGGTCAGAATATCAATGCCAATCAGTTTTGCCGCGTCACGCCAGCGATCGGCGATAGGGGTTTTAAACAGGATATTCATATCCGCAGGGGCCGTCAGCCAGGCGTTATCCAGAATTTCTTGTTCCAGCTGCCCTTTTTCCCAGGAGGCGTAACCGAGCGCAACCAGCACCTCAGAAGGCTGACTGGCAGTGCCCAGCGTTTCAAGCACATCGCGAGAGGTGGTGACGACGGTGTTATCGGAGATACGAATGCTGGACGAGAAAACCGGCGGGGTATGCAGGATAAAACCACGATCTTCTGCAAGCGGGCCGCCGAGCATCACCGGTTTATCAAGACGGATTTCCGGCAGCCGCGCTTCAGCAGGGATTTTCAGCTTGTCCAGAATCCCTTCAACCTGAAGGTTTTCCAGCGGCTTATTGATGATAATCCCCATCGCGCCGTCTTCGTTGTATTCACAAATATAGACCACGGCGCGGCGGAAAATCGGATCCTGGAGAGCAGGCATGGCAATAAGAAAGTGATGCTGTAAATTCATTGTCAGAGGTACTGTTTCCTGGTTTAAAAAGCGACAGCGCCCAGTATGGGGATAAACACAGGCGCTGTCACAGGTTATTTCTGTAAACGTTTTTCGATAGCGTCCATCAGCATTCCGGTGATCGAGATCGGGAATTCCGCTTCGATTTCACGAATGCAGGTTGGGCTGGTGACGTTCACTTCGGTCAGACGATCGCCGATGATATCGAGGCCAACGAAGATCAGGCCTTTGGCTTTAAGCGTAGGGCCGACGCGGCGGGCAATTTCCCAGTCGCTTTCGCTTAACGGACGCGGTTCGCCACGGCCGCCAGCCGCCAGGTTGCCACGGGTTTCCCCTCCCTGCGGAATACGCGCCAGGCAGTAAGGCACCGGCTCGCCGTCTACGACCAGCACACGCTTGTCGCCGTCTTTAATGGCTGGCAGATAGTTCTGTGCCATACAGTAGCGGGTTCCCAGCTCGGTCAGCGTTTCGGCAATCACGCCAATGTTCGGATCGCCTTCTTTCACCCGGAAGATCGACGCGCCGCCCATGCCGTCCAGCGGTTTCATGATGATGTCGCCGTGCTTCTGCCAGAATTCTTTCAGCTGCGTTTTGCTGCGGGTGACGAGCGTTTCCGGCGTCAGGTCAGAGAACCATGCGGTATAGAGCTTCTCGTTGCAGTCGCGCAGGCTCTGCGGCTTGTTGACGATCAGCGTGCCTTTCTCTTCGGCACGCTCAAGGATATAGGTGGAATAAATGTATTCGGTGTCGAACGGCGGATCTTTACGCATCAGGATGACGTTGAGGTCGGCCAGGGCAATATCCTGCTCGGTACCGAATTCGTACCATTTTTCGTAGTTCTGCTCGACGTTAACGATGCGGGTGCGTGCGCGGGCTTCACCGTTGATCAGGTAAAGATCGTTCATCTCCATGTAGTGGAGTTCATAGCCGCGACGCTGCGCTTCCAGCAGCATAGCGAAGCTGGAGTCTTTCTTGATGTTAATGTTTGCGATGGGGTCCATCACGATGCCGAGCTTAATCATCTTCTTCTCCGGTTATGGGTCAGGCTTTGCTTCAACCCAGATCGCCAAATCGCACCTGTAGCGCGGTAATGGCGGTGAGTGCCGTTGTCTCAGTGCGCAGAACGCGAGGTCCCAACAGAATATCAGTAAACTGGTAACGCGCCGTCATGGCAATTTCGTCAGCCGACAGGCCGCCTTCCGGGCCAATCAGCAGGCGTACACGCTCAACGGGCAGCGGCAGCGTATTGATGCTGGCGCTGGCGCGCGGATGAAGATTGAGCTTAAGCCCGCTTTCCTCTTCTGCACACCAGTCCTCCAGATCCATCGCCGGGCGGATCTCCGGGATACGATTGCGGCCGCTCTGTTCGCAGGCCGCAATGGCAATTTTTTGCCACTGCTGGATCTTTTTGTTCAGACGTTCCGCATCCAGTTTAACGCCGCAGCGCTCAGAAAAAAGTGGCGTAATGAGGCTTACACCCAGTTCAATGGATTTCTGAATGGTGAACTCCATCTTTTCCCCACGCGACATCACCTGGCCCAGGTGAATGTGCAGCGGCGATTCCCGGTCATCCACGTCGCCACGCAGCACCTTCACGTGCACGCTTTTTTTATCGGCGCGCGTAATTTCAGCGTCGAAAATCTGATTAGAGCCGTCAAAGAGCTGAATCGCCTGGCCTGCACCCATGCGCAGCACGCGGCCTACATGGTTTGCGGCATCATCAGACAGGGCGATTTCGCCGCCTGGGGTAATCAGTTCAGGGTGATAGATGCGAGGGATGCGCATAGTCAGAAATTCCATGTGTCATGCGATATAAGCGAATTGCCGTAGTGTAGGTTAGCTCTTTTGCGCCTGGCAAGCCCGCTGGACGTAAGGGTTGTGATTCCCCTGGACTTTGGCGATACGTTCGTCGCGCTGGCATTCCCAGTCCGTCACCGGGTAGAGCTTGTCCCAGGCATTGAAGAGCTGCGTCTGCTGGCGGGAAAGATTGAGATCGTAGCGGTCGCGCATATAGAAATAAGTGCGGGCGATGCTACCGCGCGCGCGGGCAGGCGGTTCGGCGACTTTCTCTTTGAAATCGACCTTCATGGCGCACTGACCGTACTGGCCTTCGCCACCGTTCCACTGGCTGTACATGAAGTTTCCGCGGTCGCCATTGACCTCACCCACGGCGGGTTGCAGGTTGTGCATATCGCTTTCCATCTGGCGGTAGACCGGATCTTTTGCGCAATTTTTACGTCCACCGTCCTGCCAGCACTGGCGCTGGTGGCCAAACTGCCAGGCCGGAACGACGTGTTCCCATTCGATTCGGCTGGCGCGGTTCTCGTTCTTGCGCACCTTATAGCCGCAGGATCCCAGATCCACGACCCCTTTCTTACCCTGCCAGTTAATTTTACAGCCGCAGTAGAAATCACCCGGTACGTCGGCGTTAATCTTTACGCCTGCGGTTTTTGCCTGAGAGAAACTGTGAATACCGTCGGCCAGAGCATGGCCGGAGAGCGCTGTCGCCAGAAAAGCGACCGCGAGAGAAACATTACGGGACATCTTACACTCCGTGTCAAAACGAGCCCGCAACGTAACGAATGTTGTTCCCGTATGCAATCAGTCAGATCAGGAAAGTTCCTGAAAGTTCGCGTGATTATTCCGCAACCAGCGGTTCGCCGCATTTAACGCAGCGGTAGGTCGCCTCGCCCCGCACTACGCGGTTATGGCGGCGGACGGTAAGCTGGTGCTGCTGGCACTGGCAGCGGTAGGGGAAGGTATTGCGGCGTACCGATTCCAGCTCGAACTGATGGGTGCGACGGGCCGGAACGCCGAGCACCGCCTCCATCATCCACTTCCACTCTTTGCCGTGCGGCGCGACGCGGCCAAAGTGCTTCCACACCAGCAGATGCGCCAGCTCGTGCGGCACCACTTCTTCGATAAACGCCTGCTGATTTTCCATCATCAATACCGGGTTGAGGCGGATCTCATACGATTCCAGCCAGGCGGTACCTGCCGCGGTGCCACGCTGCTGATAGACCAGCTTCGGTTCAGGATAATTGCGGCCGAGCTTCAGGTTGGCCTGGGCGAGTTTTTCCCGCAGGCTGCGCATAACGGCTTGCTGAATGGCGATGGGGAGACGGGGTGCTTTCATAGGGGCAGAGCATAAAGCGGGAAGCGGGGAGGCGCAAGAGGCGCCTCCCGCAGGAGGATCAGTCGTGTGCGCCGATTTCGCGCAGAGGACGACCTTTCATCAGGTTACGTTCAATGTGTTCCAGTGAAACATGTTTGGTTTCAGGAACCAGCCAGATAGTGAGAACAATAAAGAACAGGTTCAGACCGGCGTAGACCCAGAAGGTGTTGGCATTACCCAGAGTATTAAGCATGGTCAGGAACGTTGCGCCGACGATCATGTTGGCAATCCAGTTGGTCGCGGTAGAGCAGGTGATGCCAAAATCACGTCCTTTCAGCGGCTGGATCTCAGAGCACAGCACCCAAATCAGCGGACCGGCGCTCATCGCAAACCCAATGATAAACATCAGCAGCATCGCCACGGCGAAGTACTGTGCCGTTGGGGAGTGAATGCCCATGTGCATCATGGTACCCAGCACGCCCATCCCGACGGCCATCACCAGGAAGCCCAGCGTCAGGGTTGGCTTACGTCCCCAGCGGTCCACCAGGCCGATAGCGATAAAGGTCGCCAGCACGTTGGTCAGGCCGACGATCACGGTGCCCCACATCTGCTCGGTGGTGTTGGTGTAGCCCGCCAGTTCGAAGATTTTCGGCGCGTAATACATGATGACGTTCATCCCGGTGAACTGTTGCATGATCTGTAACAGCACGCCGAGGAACACCGCGCGGCGGAAGTTGCTGTTCTCTTTGAACAGCGCCCAGCCGGACTGTTTGACCTTCAGGCTTTCGCGGATCTCTTCCAGCTCGTTTTTGGCTTCGGCGCTGGTATCACGCAGGCGTAAGAGCACGCGTTCGGCATCATGGAAGCGGCGTTTGGCGGCGAACCAGCGCGGACTGTCCGGCAGGAAGAAGACGCCAATCAGCAGCAGGATGGCAGGAATGATGATGACGCCCAGCATCCAGCGCCATGCGCCGCTGTAGCTGAAGGCGGTATCGGAGAGATAAGCCCCCAGAATACCGATAGTGATCATCAGCTGATACATGGAAATCATGCTGCCGCGGATTTTTTCCGGAGCGATTTCAGACAGGTACAGCGGGGCAGTATAAGACGCCACGCCCACTGCCAGACCGAGCAGCACGCGGGAGATGATCAGCACTTCAACATTAGGCGCAGCGGCAGAGAACAGTGAGCCGGCAACGAACAGGATCGCGCCAATCATCAGGCTCTTTTTACGCCCGAGCTTAAAGGAGAGCCAGCCGCTGCCGACCGCGCCGACGGCGGCACCGAACATCATGGAGCTAACCACCCATTCCTGAGTGTGTGCGCTAATCTGGAACTCATCGGTGATGAAAGGTAATGCACCGGCAATTACGCCAATATCCAGGCCAAAGAGTAATCCTGCCAGAGCGGCGAGGAAGCAGACGAAGAACGTCATTGCCTTATTGGACGTACGCCCCTGTTTATTATTGTCAGGCATTATGCCCTCCAGTTGGGTTATCAGTTTTTACGATATAAAGAGTAGGTGAGCGGCTCATAAAAATATGTGAGTCAAATCACAACGGTGTAATCGGTTACACTGGCTTGTAACCGTAAAAATAATTAAAGCTTTGAAAATATAGAGGTAAATTAATTGATGTGCATCGCGTTTGCACAAATTTCAGACTTAACTGAAAGGGAATGTAACAGCAGAAGAAATGCGATCATGCAAAGAGAATATTCTGAAAGCGGGGTATAGAGAGTGAGGTGTAAACGGTTCCAAACATTGCCGGGTGGCTACTAGCGCCTTACCCGGCCTACAAAAACTCACTACCCGTAGGTCGGGTAAGGCATAGCCGCCACCCGACATAAAAAAGGCCAGCACAAAGGCTGGCCTTTTTAAGCTGCTGGCAGTCGATTATTTCAGACCGGCAGCATCACGCAGCAGGGCGGCTTTGTCGGTTTTTTCCCATGGGAAATGTTCGCGACCAAAGTGACCGTACGCTGCAGTTTCCTGGTAGATTGGGTGCAGCAGATCCAGCATCTGAATCAGACCGTATGGACGCAGGTCGAAGAACTCACGCACCAGCAGGGTCAGCTGTTCAGAAGGCACTTTTTCAGTACCGAAGGTTTCCACCATGATGGAGGTTGGCTCAGCCACGCCGATGGCGTAGGAAACCTGAATTTCACAGCGGTCAGCCAGACCGGCAGCAACGATGTTTTTCGCCACATAACGTGCAGCGTACGCGGCAGAACGGTCAACTTTAGACGGATCTTTACCGGAGAATGCGCCGCCGCCGTGACGTGCCATGCCGCCGTAGGTATCTACGATGATTTTACGACCGGTCAGACCGCAGTCACCCATTGGGCCGCCGATAACAAAGCGTCCGGTTGGGTTGATGAAGAATTTGGTCGCAGAGCTCAGCCATTCAGTTGGCAGAACCGGCTTGATGATCTCTTCCATCACCGCTTCTTGCAGGGATTTCTGGTCAATCTCTTCAGCATGCTGCGTGGAAAGAACCACGGCATCGATACCGACGATTTTCCCGTCGTCATACTGGAAGGTCACCTGGCTTTTCGCATCCGGACGCAGCCACGGCAGGGTGCCGTTTTTACGTACTTCAGCCTGACGCTGCACCAGACGGTGTGCGTAGGTCACCGGCGCTGGCATCAGCACGTCGGTTTCGTTGGTTGCGTAGCCGAACATCAGGCCCTGGTCGCCCGCGCCCTGTTCCAGCGGATCGGCACGGTCAACGCCCTGGTTGATGTCCGGAGACTGTTTGCCAATCGCGCTCAGTACGGCGCAGGAGTTGGCATCAAAGCCCATATCAGAATGTACATAGCCGATCTCACGCACCGTGTTACGGGTGATCTCTTCGATATCAACCCATGCGCTGGTGGTGATCTCACCGCCAACCAGAACCATGCCGGTTTTGACATAGGTTTCACACGCTACGCGCGCCTTTGGATCCTGCGCGAGGATCGCATCCAGCACCGCATCGGAGATTTGGTCAGCAATTTTATCAGGATGTCCTTCTGATACGGACTCGGACGTAAACAGGTGTTTTGCCATGTTTTATTTCACCTAAGAGGAATTTGGTTAGCTCAAGCTGCTGTGTGGAATAGCCATAGGAGATAATTCTACCAAGGCCTACAGGATTTTGACACTGGCAGTCTGAGTGTTAATCGGTATGGATGGATTAACATCTGGACGTCTATTTTAGGTCACTTCTTCACCCGATTTCCAGTTTTTTTTGACTCACCTCTCATTGCGTTGAAAACACGGCTGGAAATTTTTCCTGACGACGCTGGCAACCTGCGCATTTTTGTTTTGCTTTTTAGCGACCTTCTCGGTATAAAACGCGGCGCGCGGCTCATATAAAATAAGCGCTCGATGAACGCATCGTGTCGCCACTTCCAGCCGGGTTAAGCAGTGAACTTTTAGCTTTGGCTTGTGGTCCGTTTCAGCAGAAGCGGCCGTGGAGGTGATACCAGATAATGAACCATCGTTTTCCGCTCATTCAGCGCAGCCGTTCTGGCGCGCATTTGATTCCCACCCGCACTTCTGGTCTAAACACCTGCCGATGTTATACCCATCTCGGTGCTTCTCAGGATTCCAGAGCCGGTCACGCTTTGTGAAAACTGAACAAGGGCGCTCTTGTTAATACAGGAGTTTTCTCGTGGTTTCGCCGAACCTTGTCATACAGAGTTCGGATACGTGTTTTACAATGATATGAATAAGAAACCGGTCGCACGGTCTGGATTTCAGCATACTCTGCTGGGAAATGGAGCCGTTAATGGGTTGTTATCGCCGTATAACGCTGCGATAGTAGTCAACTGTTTTACACTTAATACAAAGAGTTGAGGTTCGCTATGTCTGACGACATGTCTTCGCTTTCGCCTTCGTCAGCAGGCGAACAGGGTGTACTACGTTCTATGCAGGAGGTTGCGATGAGCTCCGAGGAAGCCAGCAAGATGCTGCGCACTTACAATATTGCCTGGTGGGGCAATAACTACTACGACGTTAACGAGCTGGGCCACATCAGTGTCTGCCCGGATCCGGACGTCCCGGAAGCGCGCGTGGATCTCGCTAAACTGGTGAAAACCCGTGAAGCGCAGGGTCAGCGCTTGCCTGCACTGTTCTGCTTCCCGCAGATCCTGCAACATCGCCTGCGTTCTATTAACGCCGCGTTCAAACGCGCGCGGGAATCGTATGGTTATAACGGCGACTATTTCCTCGTTTACCCGATCAAGGTCAACCAGCACCGTCGCGTGA
The DNA here is from genome assembly GCF_004136805.1 of Enterobacter cloacae complex sp. GF14B. NCBI lineage: Bacteria > Pseudomonadati > Pseudomonadota > Gammaproteobacteria > Enterobacterales > Enterobacteriaceae > Enterobacter > Enterobacter cloacae complex sp. GF14B. Next base: position 5,156 of record NZ_QFRV01000069.1, on the reverse strand, counting down.
TTGAGTCCCTGATCCACTCCGGCGAGCCGCTGGGCCTGGAAGCAGGCTCTAAAGCGGAGCTGATGGCGGTTCTGGCGCACGCGGGCATGACCCGGTCGGTGATCGTCTGTAACGGCTATAAAGATCGCGAATACATTCGTCTGGCGCTGATTGGCGAGAAGATGGGCCACAAGGTCTATCTGGTGATCGAGAAGATGACCGAAATCGCGATCGTGCTGGAAGAGGCCGAGCGTCTGAACGTGATCCCGCGCCTTGGCGTGCGTGCGCGACTGGCGTCGCAGGGTTCCGGTAAATGGCAGTCTTCCGGCGGTGAAAAATCCAAGTTCGGCCTCGCGGCGAACCAGGTGCTTCAGCTGGTGGAAATTCTGCGCGAGCGCGGTCGTCTGGACAGCATTCAGCTGCTGCACTTCCACCTCGGCTCGCAGATGGCCAACATTCGCGACATCGCCACCGGCGTGCGTGAATCGGCACGTTTCTACGTTGAGCTGCATAAGCTCGGCGTGAATATTCAGTGCTTTGACGTGGGCGGCGGCCTGGGCGTGGACTACGAAGGGACCCGCTCGCAGTCTGACTGTTCGGTAAACTATGGCCTGAACGAATATGCCAACAACATCATCTGGGCGATTGGCGATGCCTGCGAAGAGCACGGCCTGCCGCACCCGACGGTGATCACCGAATCCGGCCGCGCGGTCACGGCGCACCATACGGTACTGGTCTCTAACATCATTGGCGTTGAGCGTAGCGAAATCACCGAAGCCACGCCTCCGGCAGACGATGCCCCACGTTCCCTGCAAAGCATGTGGGAAACCTGGCAGGAGATGCACGAGCCGGGCACGCGTCGTTCCCTGCGCGAATGGCTGCACGACAGCCAGATGGACCTGCACGATATTCACGTCGGCTACTCGTCAGGCACATTCAGCCTGCAAGAGCGCGCGTGGGCCGAGCAGCTCTACCTGAATATGTGCCACGAAGTGCAGAAACAGCTCGACCCGAGCAACCGCGCGCACCGTCCGATTATCGACGAGTTGCAGGAGCGTATGGCGGACAAAATGTACGTCAACTTCTCCCTGTTCCAGTCGATGCCGGATGCCTGGGGTATCGACCAGCTGTTCCCGGTTCTGCCGCTGGAAGGGCTGAACCACGCCCCGGAACGCCGCGCCGTGCTGCTGGACATCACCTGTGACTCTGACGGCGCGATTGACCATTACGTCGACGGCGACGGTATTGCGACCACTATGCCAATGCCGGAGTACGATCCGGAGAACCCACCAATGCTGGGCTTCTTTATGGTGGGGGCGTATCAGGAGATCCTCGGCAACATGCACAACCTGTTCGGTGATACCGAAGCGGTTGACGTGTTTGTCTTCCCTGACGGCAGCGTGGAGGTTGAGCTGTCCGACGAAGGGGACACCGTGGCGGACATGCTCGAATACGTTCAGCTGGATCCGAAAAAACTGCTCACCCAGTTCCGCGATCAGGTGAAAAACACCGGTCTGGACGACGCGTTACAGCAGCAGTTCCTGGAAGAGTTTGAAGCGGGTCTGTACGGGTACACCTACCTGGAAGATGAGTAGGTAAACTCCCTCTCCCGGTGGGAGAGGGGCGGGGTGAGGGCAACAGACCGCACAATGCCCTATACTCACTTGAACCCGTATGAATTAACGGCGATAATTCGCCCCAATTAGCGATTTACGAATCAATCCCTTCCTCGTCGGGTTTAACGACGCGGAGGGGATTTTTTTTCATCTGTTTTTAATGTATCGACTTTATAAGAGGTCAGGACATGAGCACTTTAGGTCATCAGTACGATAACTCTCTGGTATCTAACGCGTTTGGTTTTTTACGCCTTCCGATGAACTTCCAGCCGTACGACAGCGATGCGGACTGGGTGATCACCGGCGTACCGTTCGACATGGCAACGTCCGGTCGCGCGGGTGGTCGTCATGGTCCGGCGGCGATCCGTCAGGTTTCCACTAACCTGGCCTGGGAGCACAACCGCTTCCCGTGGAACTTCGACATGCGCGAGCGCCTGAACGTGGTGGACTGCGGCGATCTGGTGTACGCCTTCGGCGACGCGCGTGAGATGAGCGAAAAATTGCAGGCACACGCCGAGAAGCTGCTGGCGGCCGGTAAACGCATGCTCTCCTTCGGCGGTGACCACTTCGTGACCCTGCCGCTGCTGCGCGCCCACGCGAAGCACTTCGGTAAAATGGCGCTGGTGCACTTCGATGCGCACACCGACACCTACGCGAACGGCTGCGAGTTCGACCACGGCACCATGTTCTACACCGCGCCGAAGGAAGGCCTGATCGATCCGAACCACTCGGTGCAGATCGGCATCCGCACCGAGTTTGACAAAGACAACGGCTTCACCGTACTCGACGCGGGCCAGGTGAACGATCGCGGCGTGGACGATATTCTGGCTCAGGTTAAGCAGATCGTCGGCGACATGCCTGTCTATCTGACCTTCGACATCGACTGCCTGGATCCGGCATTCGCACCGGGTACCGGTACGCCGGTGATCGGCGGCCTGACATCAGACCGCGCCATCAAGCTGGTGCGCGGCCTGAAGGATCTGAACATCGTCGGGATGGACGTGGTGGAAGTGGCTCCGGCCTATGACCAGTCCGAGATCACCGCGCTGGCCGCGGCGACCCTGGCGCTGGAAATGCTCTATATCCAGGCGGCGAAAAAAGGCGAATAAGCCTTACGCGCTGATTGCTGCTGCGCGCCGCATGCGCAGCAGCAACATTCCCCCGGCAAGCAGGGTGACAACCTGCGAGACGACCAGCACCGAAAAGCCTGAACTGACCGACCCCACCGATCTCATCACCATCCCCATCAGCAGCGGAATAAACGCCGCGCAGATATTGCCGATCCCATTGATTATGCCGTAAGCGCTGCCCACCGCTTCCCGCGCGGCGTGATGCTGGATCACCGCCGGAATAGCCGCCCCCTGTAGCCCCCAGAAGACATTAGCCGAAAGCATAAACAGCGCCAGCCAGGCAGGCTGATGGCTGAGCATCAGCGCGACCACGGACAGCGCCGTCATCGCCCCGCCCGCCACAAACAGCATCGGTGCCTGTTCCGGACGCATTTTGTCGAGCAGCACGCCGCCCAGAAACTTTGACCCCAGGCTGAGCAGGAAGGGGATCGCCGCAAGCCAGCCCGTGGCATGCAGCGAGAAATGATGCTCGTCACGCAGCCACGCGGGCAGCCAGGCGCTGCTCCCCCAGAGATAGCTCAGGGTGGCGATTTCAACCACCATGATCCAGCCCAGCAGCGGCGTCTGCCAGGCCAGCGTGAAGGTGTGGACAAACCCCGGTTTTTTCGCGGTCGGGAGCTTGCGCGGCGCGGGCAGAAAACGCCAGATTAAGCTGCCCCCGAGGAGAAGGTTGATTGCCGCCAGTGCATAAAACGATCCGGCCCAGCCCAGATGCGACATCAGCCAGGTCACCAGCGGAAAGCCCACGGCCAGCCCGAGCGAGACGCCCAGCGCGGTCACGGCGTTGGGTTTACCGATCTCTTGCGCGCTAAAGTTATCGCTGATAAAGCGCGTTTTCAGCGAAAATAGCGGACCCTCCGCGATCCCCAGAATCACGCGGGCGATGAGCATTCCCGTCAGCGAGCCGAGCAAAGGCGAAACCGCGCAGACCGCGGCCCAAATCGCAATGCTGCTTAATAATCCCTGCCGATAATGAAGTTTGCTTTCAATAACCGGCGTTAATAATAGAGCGGAAAAACCATAACCCAGAAGAAAGCAGGTCATGAGCATACCCTGTAACATTCTGTTTTCATTTAACTGAAAATGTTCGGCAAATTCCGGGTTTAAAATCATTACCGAGATATTTACCCGATCGACGTACGAAATAATAATGAGTAATAAAAGCGCAATCGTGCCTTGCCATCTTGCCGTCATCATGTCCGCCTTACGTTTTTTGTAACTTATATTTTTCATCAATGTGATTGTCACGGAGCTAAAATGGTTCACCTGTGAAACTCTTTGTTTAGTAAAGATAAATTAAAAATGAGTTTCACAGGTGAAACGCGAAAGAGGTGACGTTCATTTATTTTTAAAGAGTAAAAAGAAAGGAAGTCAATATCTTTTATTCAAAATAAGAGGCCATTAAAAAAACGTATTTCTCACGCTGCAATAATGAAAATTTCATATCGCTGCATTTTTTCGTGATCCCTTGCACACTTAGTTAATTAATTGCTGATCGATTAACAAATTCGTCACATTGTCGCTTGACGAAACATTCATCGCTTTTATATTGACCGTATTAAATAAGAAACAGAGTTTCATATATGAAACAAAAGCCTGGAGGATCGTGATGAGCTGGATAGGCGTATGTGACGCAGAGCAAGTACAGGAAGATTTCCCTTTTAGCGGCAACGTCGACGGTAAAGAGATCGGCGTTTACCTGATCGACGGTGAATATTACGCGCTGGAGGACGTATGCCCGCACGCCTATGCCCTGCTGAGTCAGGGCTTCGTGGAAGACGGCAAGGTGGAATGCCCGCTGCACGAGGCGGTATTCGACGTCAAAACCGGTCAGTGCCTGCACGGCCCCGGCGGGCGCAACCTCAACCGCTACCCGGTTCGGGTCTTTGAAAACCAGATTCAGATTACCTTCGTCGAGGAGACCGTGGCATGAGCGACACCCTGAACTTCAACCCGGCGCTGCCGGAAAGCCGCCAGTTTACCCCACCGGCAGAGGGCGGTAATGGCGCCATTCATAAGCCGGGTGATTACACCAACCTGATCTGGCAAACCCGCAGCCGCGAGCCGGAAAGCTGGGAAGTGAAGCTGATTGCGACGCTGGAAGATCTCTTCGAGCAGGGCGTTGAAACCTTGCCGGAGCTGGTAAGCGGGCTGAACGCGGTGCGCATGCACGACCAGCAGGGCGAGCCGTGGAGCGACGCCAGCTTCCAGGCATTCTTACAGGTTAACGGCTACTGAGGGCAACGCGATGACGACGACCGTACAACATTATCTGGATAAAGGCCTGCGTGGCCTCTGGTATCCGGTGCTGGCGAGCTGGGAAGTGCAGTCTGCGCCGGTGGGCATCACCCGCCTGGGCGAGCAGATTGTGGTCTGGCGCAATAAAGATGGCCAGGTGCAGGCGCTGGAGGACCGCTGCCCGCACCGCGGC
>NZ_QFRV01000068.1:0-25002 GCF_004136805.1 Enterobacter cloacae complex sp. GF14B | reverse complement strand
CAATTTCGGCGGTGATCACGCTCTGGTGGAACGGCACGGCTTCCGGCTCGGCATCCAGCCCGACGGGCCAGACGGCAATACCCAGCGGCTCACCGGCCTGACGCAGCATCCGGCCAAGCTGACCATTACCAAGAACGCAAACCTGCTTCATGCTGCACCCCGCGGATCCGGGTTATCCAGCACCTCGTCGGTCTGGGCTTTACGCCACTCCGCCAGACGCTGATGTAACTCTTTATCATGCGTCGCCAGGATCTGCGCGGCCAGCAGGGCGGCATTTGCCGCACCCGCTTTACCAATCGCCAGCGTACCGACAGGAATACCGCGCGGCATCTGGACGATAGAGTAAAGGCTATCAACCCCGCTTAACGCGGCGCTTTGCACAGGAACACCCAGTACCGGCACCAGCGTTTTGGCGGCAATCATGCCCGGCAGATGTGCTGCGCCGCCCGCACCGGCAATGATCACCTCGTAACCGTTCTCTTCGGCGCTTTCGGCGAAGCTGAACAGTTTATCCGGCGTACGGTGCGCGGAAACCACTTCGACGTGGTGCGGAACATTCAGGATTTCAAAGATTTCGGCGGCGAACTGCATGGTAGCCCAGTCGCTTTTGGACCCCATCACGATGGCGACACGCGCCGGATTATTGCGGGAAGACATGCGTCTTAAAACTCCTGTGGTGCGGAACACACTGCTTTCGAGGGCACAGAGAATAGCATGTAATACCGGCAAGGAAAACGGTTGCGTGGTCGGGAAATGGGCGAAAAGACGGGGAGGGTTAAAACGGGAAGGCGATCAGTTCAACACCTTCCGGCGTGACTTTGACCATCGATCCTTCGCTGTGCCAGGCCCCTAAAACCACGCGATGGGCGGGCTCGCCGTTGGCGATAAGGGAATGAACATCGGGACGATGGGTATGGCCATGGATCAGCCACTGAACGCGATGCTTCTCCATCACCTTCACCACCGCCTGCGGGTTGACGTCCATGATGGTCATCGATTTGCTGCTGTTGGCGGCCTTGCTGCCCGCGCGCATTCTGGCGGCGATGCGGTTGCGAATAAACAGCGGCAGGGCGAGGAACACTTTCTGGATCCACGGGGTGTGAACTTTGGCGCGAAACGCCAGGTAGCCGGTATCGTCAGTGCAGAGCGTGTCGCCGTGCATGATCAGAATATTGCGGCCATAGAGGTTTAGCACCTGCTCTTCCGGCAGCAGCGTCATGCCGCTCTCGCGGGCGTAGCGCTGGCCGATCAGGAAATCACGGTTGCCGTGAATGAAATAGCAGGGGACGCCGGAATCCACCAGCGTTTTAATGGCCGCAGCCATCTCACGGTGCAGCGGGTTCGGATCGTCGTCGCCAATCCAGGCCTCAAACAGGTCGCCCAGAATGTACAGCGCGTCGGCGTTTTTCGCTTCACCGCGTAAAAAACGCAGAAAACCGGCGGTTATCGCCGGTTCTTCTGTTTGCAGATGTAGATCCGCAATAAAGAGTGTCGCCACGAATTACTCGCTGACGGTCACGCTTGTAATCACAACGTCTTCTTTAGGAACGTCCTGGTGCATACCGCTGCGGCCAGTAGAAACGGCTTTGATCTTGTCGACCACGTCCATCCCTTCAACCACTTCTGCGAATACGCAGTAGCCCCAGCCTTGCAGACTTTCGCCAGAGAAGTTCAGGAAGTCGTTGTCCGCTACGTTGATGAAGAACTGTGCGGTTGCAGAATGTGGCGCCTGAGTACGGGCCATTGCCAGCGTACCACGGGTGTTTTTCAGGCCGTTGTTCGCTTCGTTTTTGATCGCTTCTTTCGTCTCTTTCTGGCGCATGCCAGGCTCGAAACCGCCGCCCTGGATCATAAAGCCGTTGATCACACGGTGGAAAATAGTGTTGTTGTAGAAACCTTCGCGGCAGTAGTCCAGGAAGTTTTTAACTGTTTCAGGCGCTTTGTCATCAAAGGTTTTGATTACGATATCGCCATGATTAGTGTGGAAAGTAACCATTTTTGCATCCTGTTCCGTTATTGTGGTGCGTCGACCCGTGCTCGGGTCACATATAGGGGCTTGTTATAGCATAACCACAGGACACGATCACCTTGCATTGTGTGCTGACCGTACTCCGAATTATGGGTATTATAAGGCACAAACAATCCACACACGTGTTTACATGGAATCTTCGATGTTAAAAATCTTTAATACAATGACGCGCCAAAAAGAGGAATTTAAACCTATCCATGCCGGGGAAGTCGGCATGTACGTGTGTGGTATTACGGTTTACGATCTCTGTCACATCGGCCATGGCCGTACCTTTGTCGCGTTCGACGTGGTGTCACGCTACCTGCGCTTCCTGGGCTACAACCTGAAGTATGTGCGCAATATCACCGACATCGACGACAAAATCATTAAACGTGCTAATGAAAATGGCGAAAGCTTTGTCGCGCTGGTGGATCGCATGATCGCCGAAATGCACAAGGATTTTGACGCCTTAAATATTCTGCGCCCGGACAGCGAGCCGCGTGCGACCCACCATATCCATGAAATCATTGATATCACCCAAAAGCTGATCGAGCGCGGTCACGCCTATGTGGCGGACAACGGCGACGTGATGTTCTCGGTGCCGACGGACCCAACCTACGGTGCGCTTTCCCGCCAGGATCTGGACCAGCTCCAGGCCGGTGCGCGCGTGGACGTGGTTGACGTGAAGCGTAATCCGATGGACTTCGTGCTGTGGAAGATGTCCAAAGCGGGCGAACCAAGCTGGCCATCACCGTGGGGCGAAGGGCGTCCGGGCTGGCACATTGAATGTTCCGCGATGAACTGCAAGCAGCTGGGCAACCATTTCGACATCCACGGCGGCGGTTCGGATCTGATGTTCCCGCACCACGAAAACGAAATCGCGCAGTCCACCTGTGCTCACGGCGGCGAGTACGTGAACTACTGGATGCACTCCGGGATGGTGATGGTTGACCGCGAGAAGATGTCGAAATCGCTGGGTAACTTCTTCACCGTGCGCGACGTGCTGAAGTATTACGACGCGGAAACCGTGCGTTACTTCCTGATGTCTGGCCACTATCGCAGCCAGCTGAACTACAGCGAAGAGAACCTGAAGCAGGCGCGCGCTGCGCTGGAGCGTCTGTATACCGCACTGCGCGGCACCGACAAGTCTGTTCCAGCCGCAGGCGGCGAGGCGTTCGAAGCCCGCTTCGTTGAGGTCATGAACGACGACTTCAACACCCCGGAAGCCTATTCCGTGCTGTTCGACATGGCGCGTGAGGTGAATCGCCTGAAGTCAGAAGATATGGCGGCGGCCAATGCGCTGGCGTCTCATCTGCGTAAGCTCTCTTCCGTGCTCGGCCTGCTGGAGCAGGAGCCGGATGTGTTCCTGCAAAGCGGCGCGCAGGCGGACGACGGCGAAGTGGCGGAAATTGAAGCACTGATTAAAGCGCGTCTGGAAGCGCGTCAGGCGAAAGACTGGGCGGCGGCGGATGCGGCGCGTAACCGTCTGACCGAGATGGGCATTATTCTGGAAGATGGCCCGCAGGGAACCACCTGGCGTCGTAAGTAATTTTCTCCTCACTCTAACCCTCTCCCACAGGGAGAGGGAATTGTTAGGTTTTCCCCCTCTCCACGTGGGAGAGGGCCGGGTGAGGGCATCAGCGCGCACGTTTTCTCCACCATAACATCCCCATCAGCACCATCCCCGGCAGCCACACCCACAGCAGTTCTGAGATAATGACCTCATGCCCGTATGGCGTGGTATAGCGCGACAGCGCAAACGGCGCGACTTTGATCACCTGCCACGGCGCAAAGAAGCGCTCATCTGACCAGGGCCACAGCCAGCCGACGCCTTTCCCGCCGGTGGTGATCGAATCCAGCAGGCTGTGCGACAGCAGCGACACGGTTAAAAACAGCCAGCAGTGCGTCAGGCTGGCCCTGAACCATCGTCGGCCTGCCAGCACGCAGAGTATCGGCACCACCAGGGCAAACAGTAGCGAATGAGTGAAACCGCGATGGCCGAAAATATTCCCGTAGGCAACACCGAATTTAAACGCCAGTACATCGGCATCGGGCAGCATGGCGAGGACGATCCCGGCAAACAGCAGGCGGGGTGGGATGACGTTGGTTCCGAGCCCTAAGCCCAGACACAGAGGTACGGCAGCGTGGGTGATAACGGTAGGCATTGCATTTATCCATGGCAAATCATGGGAATATAGCAGCAGATCCGCCGCAGCAAACCTGTGCTAAATTCTGATTTTACGCCGATTCCCGCGCGATAAGCTGCCCGGAGAGGGTAATGCGCTGCGTTTGCAGATCCGGCTCTTTCAGCCTGCGGATCATCAGCCCTGCCGCCTGGCGGCCGGTCTCTTCGCTGGCAGACGAAACGTAAGTCAGTGACGGTGATGTAAGATTAACGTGGAGCATATCTTCAAAACCAATCAGCGCCACCTGCTGGGTTAAAAACACGTCTTTGCCCACCGTGCGCCCCACCTGGTGAATACCGGAGATCGAACCGATCATCGCGTCCGGTGAATGGCAGAGCAGGGCGGTAATCGTGTTGTTCTTCTCCAGCAGCTGACGAGTCGCCATGGCCGCCGCCTGCGTGTCATCGGTGCAGGCGGGAGAATATTCCTCACGCCAGACCAGGCCGTTCTGCGTCATCGCGCTGCGAAAACCGAGCAGGCGCTGCTCGCGGATACGGCACCCGTCGCGCCCGCCAATGTAGGCGATGTTGCGGTGCCCGCGCTCGATAAGATAACGCGCGGCCAGGTTCGCCGCCTGGCGGTTATCGCGCATCACCAGGTTGCATTTCTCTTCCAGCAATGACTGCGAAACCGCCACAAGCGGCAGCGGGCAGTGGCGAATGTGTTCCGGGAGAGAGGCGGCGCGGGTGTCCGACGCCAGGTAGATGACGCCCGCCACGCCCTGCTGCTTAAACGAGAGCAGGGTACGCTCAAGATGTTCGCCGTCATTCAGCGGCTGACCGAGAAAAACCATATAACCCTGCTTCTCCAGCTCCTGAACGATGCTCGCCATCACCTTGATGGAAAAGCTGTCGCTGAAGTCGCGCAGGATCAGTCCGATTAGGTTGGAGGTGTTGGCGCGAAGATTGGCAGCGGCGACGTTATGAACATAGCCCAGCGTTGTGATGGCGGCATTGACCTTCCCGATCGTCGCCTCTGAGATCTTCCCTTTCTGGCGCAGCACCAGCGAAACGGTAGAAACCGACACGCCCGCATGCTTTGCGACATCAATAATGCTGACTTTCTTCAAAACCGCTCCCTGAAATTTACCGATTATCAGCCAGATAAGAGGCGACCCCCAGCGTACAGGAGACGCCTCCTTCAGGCATCTTATTATTTGCCAATCATCGTGGACATCGTCTGGGCGATAAACTGTGCTCTGGCCCCGAAAATCACCTGTATCCCGTTATCGCCCACGAACACCACGCCGCGCGCGCCAAGCCCGTTCAGCCCGTCCCGGTCCACCGCTTCGCTCTTCGCCACTTCCAGACGCAGACGCGTGATGCAGGAGCCGACGGAATCAATGTTCTGCGCACCGCCCAGCAGGCCGATGATTTCGGTGGCAAGTTCGGAATCGGACTTGTCATTCGCGCTGGCGGTCACTTCGGTGCGGCCCGGCGTTTTCACGTCGAAACGGCGGATCACGAAGCGGAAGGTGAAGTAGTAGATTAATGCCATCGGAATGCCGATGATAATGGCGCTCAGGAAGTTGGTCTGATAGCCGTTAAACGACGGCAGGATCCCGAACGACAGGTAGTCGATAAAGCCCGCCGAGAACGACTTGGCGATATGCGCATGCAGCAGGTACATGGTCATGTACGCCAGGCCTGCCATGATGGCGTTGAAGACGTAAAGGATCGGCGCCACGAAGATAAAGGTGAACTCTACCGGCTCGGTGATGCCCGTCAGGAAGCAGGTGAGGGCGGCGGAGAAGAGAATACCGGCCGCGATTTTCTTATTCTTCGTGCGCGCTTCGTGGTACATCGCCAGACACGCCGCGGGCAGTGCGAACAGCATCAGCGGGAACTCGCCCTGCATGAATTTCCCGGCGTTCTGGTAGGTGTCGCTGCTGAAGGATTTCACTCCCTCTTCCAGCATCTTGAACCAGATGGTCTGGTCGCCGTGGATCACCTGACCCGCCTGGGTAGTGTAATCCCCGAACGAATACCAGAAGGAGGGATACCAGATGTGGTGCAGGCCGAGCGGGATCAGCGCGCGCTCCACCAGCCCGAAGATAAAGGTCGAGGCCGCCTGGTTATCGCCGTTCACCACCACGGACAGGGCGTCGATGCCGGACTGAATATGCTGCCAGACGTACGGCAGCAGCAGGCCGAGCAGGAACGACAGAAACGCCGTCGCAATCGCCACAAAGCGCTTGCCGGAGAAGAAGCCGAGGAATTCCGGCAGCTGCATGGTGTGGAAGCGGTTGTAACACCAGGCCGCAAGAATACCGCAGATCAGGCCGCCAAAGACGCCCATCTGTAACGTCGGAATGCCGACGACCATGGCGTATTTCCCGCCCTGGGAGGCCAATTCCGGCGTAATGCTCAGCACGGTGCTGATGGTGATGTTAGTGACAAACACGGAGACCGCCGCAGAGAGAGCGGCAATGCCGGATTCCGAAGCCAGTCCGACGGCAGAGCCGATGGCGAAGAGCATTGGCAGGTTATCAAAGATAACCCCGCCTGCGTTCATCATCAGCGGCAAGTGGAACTTATCGCCGAAGGCCAGCAACAGGCCCGCAGCGGGAAGCAGTGAAATTGGCAGCATTAAGGCGCGACCAATCATCGATAACTTAGACAGCGATTTAACAAACCCTGATATCAGGCTCATGCTGATTTCCCCCGAGTAGCGCTTTTTTTGCGCTGTTATTGTAAGTAGAACGTTTTAGTAGAACGTTCTACTTATCGTGGGGAAAGTCTGAAAATCGCGCAACTTAAATTTCACATTTCGCCAGAGGGAATAGTGATTATTTGAAGTTGATCGATAATTAACCGTGATGGGTGTGAGGGGATGTTTATCCCCTCTCCCTGTGGGAGAGGGTTAGGGTGAGGGCATCAGACAGCTCAGGCCGTCACGGTCACGCTCTGACCTGCGAAGCTCACGGTCTGACCCGCGACAATTTTGCAGCGCTTGCGGGTTTCCACCGCGCCGTCTACTGTTACCTGCCCGTCGGCGATAACGATTTTCGCCTGCGCGCCGCTTTCGCTCCAGCCTTCCAGCTTCAGCAGATCGCACAGCTCAACGTGCGGGTGTTTACCTAAAGAAAAAGTTGCCATGATTACGCGTCCTCTACGTCGTGATACTCCTCGCACGCCTGCAAGGTATTCTGAATCAGTGTTGCTACCGTCATCGGGCCAACGCCGCCCGGGACCGGAGTAATATAGGATGCGCGCGCTGCGGCATCTTCATACACCACGTCGCCAACCACTTTGCCGTTTTCCAGGCGGTTAATACCCACGTCCACGACGATTGCGCCCTCTTTGATCCACTCGCCCGGAATAAAGCCCGGCTTGCCGACCGCAACGATCAGCAGATCGGCGTTTTCGACGTGATGACGCAGGTTTTTGGTGAAGCGGTGGGTGACGGTGGTGGTGCAGCCCGCCAGCAGCAGCTCCATGCTCATCGGACGGCCCACGATGTTGGAGGCGCCAATCACCACGGCGTTCAGGCCATAGGTATCGATGTTATAACGCTCCAGCAGCGTCACGATGCCGCGCGGGGTGCATGGACGCAGGCGCGGCGCGCGCTGGCACAGGCGGCCTACGTTATACGGATGGAAACCGTCAACGTCTTTGTCCGGCGCGATACGCTCCAGCACCTTCACGTTGTCGATGCCCGCAGGCAGCGGCAGCTGAACCAGGATACCGTCGATCTCTTTATCGGCATTCAGGGTGTCGATCAATTCCAGCAGTTCCGCTTCGCTGGTGGTTTCCGGCAGATCGTAAGAGCGGGAGACGAACCCCACCTCTTCACACGCTTTGCGTTTGCTGCCGACATAAATTTGCGAAGCCGGGTTGCTGCCAACCAGCACAACGGCCAGCCCGGGGGCGCGAAATCCGGCGGCTTTACGCGCCTTCACTTTTTCCGCAACCTCAGAGCGCACCTGCTGCGCAATCGTTTTACCGTCAATAATCTTTGCTGCCATCAGAGAGAAGATTCCGTCTGTAACGTTAGAAAGGGGGGATTGCCTGTATTTTGTCAGAAGCGAGCGCCGCTGTCAGTCACCCTTTACGAGATTTCATCGATGTCCCGCAAAATCCCTTCTCAGGGCATGGTCAATTTCTTAGAGGTGATTAGGATGTGACCTGGCTAAATGGCAGCGTTTTGACATATTACAAAATAGATTCCTGAGCTACTTTGTCCTCTCCGAAATAAGTCTTCAATTTTTTAATTGAACGTATTTCTTATTCCCGAATATGCGCGGGAAGGGTTATTTACATTTTAAAGGAATAGACATGAAACTCAGCAACATTGCTTCTACTGTTATTGCAACTCTGGCCCTGGTCGCGGGTGCCGCTCACGCAGAAGATCCGGTAGCGCCTGTATCTGTAAACGGTGGTACGGTGCATTTTAAAGGTGAATTAGTGAATGCCGCGTGTTCAGTGAATACTGACTCTTCAGAGCAGACGGTTAATCTTGGCCAGTACCGTACCGCGAAATTCACTAAAGTGGGTGACACCACCTCCAATATTCCGTTCACCATCGAACTGAACGACTGCGATCCTGCGGTAGCGAAAACCGCTGCTGTCGCGTTTACCGGCCAGATCGACGCCACCGACAAAACGCTGCTGGCGGTAAGCTCCGGTAACAACGACAACTCCGCGAAGGGCGTAGGTATTGAGATCCTCGACAGCAAATCCTCCACGCTGACCCCGGACGGTGCAACCTTCTCTGCGGCGCAGAACCTGATTGAAGGGACTAACACCCTGAACTTCACCGCGCGCTATAAAGCCACGGCGGCGACCACCGAGCCAGGCCAGGCAAACGCGGACGCAACATTCGTAATGAAATACGAGTAATGCCAGAGTACAGGGATGTGGCTGGCCTCAGGGAAGAGGTCTTTTGATCGCCTATACCGGGAGCGAAGGATGACAAGGACTGGGATACTGCTGTGCGCCCTTGCGATTGCCCCAGCGGTAAACGCACATACCGTGGTTATTGACGGCGGCAAAGTACACCTCAGGGGAGAGCTGGTTAACGGCGGCTGCGCCGTGGCCCCGGACAGCCAGAATATGCGCGTGGATATGGGGCAATACCGCACAAACGCCTTTTCCGGCGTCGGCAGCTTTTCCACGGTTAATGTGCCTTTCACCGTACGTCTGCTGGATTGCAGCGTGGACGTCTCCCGCACCGTGGGGATCCAGTTCCAGGGAGTGACACCGGCAGAAGACCCGCAGGTTTTCCTGGCGACATCGCGGCCGGGGGAAAATGCGGTCAGCAGTGGTGTCGGGCTGGCGCTTTTTGACGAACAGCAACGTCAGATCATCCCGAACGCGACGGCGGTGAGCTGGTTACCCATTAACACCCGCGAGCTGGTATTTCATTTCAGCGCCCGCTACCGGGCAATTTCCGAACACCTTGTACCAGGCACTATTCAGTCGAATGTCTGGTTTACGTTGATTTATCCCTGACGCCTGCGAACTAATTATTAAAGGTACGGTTGTGATGAACACCCTGATTAAACCTGGACTGTTTTTATCTTTTATTTTGATGATGGTTTCTGCCAGCACGAATGCGTCCGGCGGAATTGCGCTGGGTGCGACGCGCGTTATTTATCCGGCCGATGCCAAACAAACGTCGCTGGCGATCACCAACAGCAATAAACAAGAGCGCTATTTAATTAACGCGTGGATAGAAAATGCCAACGGGCAAAAGGAAAAAACCTTTGCCGTCACGCCGCCGCTGTTTGTCAGCGAGCCGGCCAGCGAAAACACCCTGCGCATTATCTACGCAGGCCCGGCGCTGCCTGCCGATCGCGAATCGCTCTTTTACATGAACGTCAAAGCGATTCCCTCCGTCAGCAAAAAACATCAGGACGGCAACAACGTCCTGCAACTGGCTATTCTGTCACGTATCAAGCTGTTTGTTCGCCCGGCTAACCTGGCGATGCCGCCGGAAGAGGCGCTCTCACAGCTGCGCTTTGAGCGCGTCGGCAACCATCTTAAGGTGAGCAATGCCTCACCGTATTACGTCACGCTGGTCAATCTGAAGCTCGGCGGACAGACGCTGGATAACCTGATGGTTGCTCCTAAAAGCTCGGCGCAGCAGGTGCTGCCTGCCGCTACGAGCGGCACGCTCTCCTGGCAGAGTGTGAATGACTATGGCGCCATTACGCCGGCGCGTAGCGTCAGCCTGTGAGCAGAGACAGGGCGATGAACACTCAATGGCGTTACTGCCCGGTTGCGCTGGCACTGATGGCAACGCTCTGGCCACTCGCTGGCTGGGGCGAAAGCTACTTTAACCCGGCGTTTCTCTCCGATGACACGGCGAACGTCGCGGATTTGTCGCGTTTTGAAAAAGGCCACCAGCAGGCACCGGGCGTCTATCGCGTCGATATCTGGCGTAACGATGAGTTTATCGGCACGCAGGACGTGCGGTTTGAGCAAGCTGACAACACGCCGCCGGTCGCAGGCGGTTTGTCGCCGTGCATTACGCGCGCGATGCTCGATCGCTTTGGCGTCAATATCGCCGCCTTCCCGGAACTGAGCAACGTGCAGGGCGATACCTGCGTTCCGCTCACAACGGCTATTCCGGGCAGCGAAGCGGCGTTCAACTTCGCCTCGTTGCGCCTGAACGTCAGCCTGCCTCAGGTGGCGATGCAAAACAGCGCCCGCGGATATATTCCGCCTGAACAGTGGGATGAAGGCATCCCTGCCGCGCTGCTGAACTACAGCTTTACCGGCAACCGGGGCAGCGACGACGACAGCTACTATCTGAACCTGCAAAGCGGGTTGAACTATGGCGCCTGGCGATTACGCAATAACGGCGCGTGGCGTTATACCGAAAGCAACGGCCAGCGGCACAGCAGCTGGCAAAATATTGGTACCTGGGCGCAGCGTACGATCATCCCGCTGAAAAGCGAGCTGGTGCTTGGCGACAGCAACACCGGTAACGATGTCTTCGACAGCGTCGGTTTTCGCGGTGGTCGCCTCTATTCGTCCGACAGTATGTACCCGGACAGTCTGCAAGGTTACGCGCCTACCGTACGCGGAATCGCCCGCACCCCTGCCAAAGTGGTGATCCGCCAGAACGGATACGTGATTTACCAGAGCTATGTGCAGCCGGGGGCTTTTGCGATAACTGACCTTAACCCGACCTCCTCAAGCGGTGACCTGGAGGTGACGGTGGAAGAGAATGACGGCAGCCAGCAGCGCTACACCGTCCCGTATTCCACCGTTCCGCTGCTCCAGCGTGAAGGACGCTGGAAATACGATCTGGTGGCAGGGGACTATCGCAGCGGCAACAGCGAGCAGGACACGCCGTTCTTTACTCAGGGTACGATGATTGCGGGTCTTGCCGACGGCTACACGCTGTACGGCGGAACGCAGCTGGCCTCGCGCTATACCGCCATCGCCATTGGCGCGGGTAAAAACCTCGGTGACTGGGGGGCGGTTTCACTTGATCTCACCCATGCCCGCAGCCAGCTTGCCGATGATAGCCGCCATGAAGGGCAGTCCCTGCGGTTCCTGTACGCAAAATCCCTTAACGGATTCGGTACCAACTTCCAGCTGCTGGGCTATCGCTACTCGACCAAAGGCTTCTACACCCTCGACGATGTGGCCTGGCGCACAATGGAAGGCTACCAGTATGGCGACGATCAGGACGATGACGGCGTGCCGGACGTGCAGAGCTATCACAACCTGACGCTGAATAAAAAAGGGCGTTTCCAGCTCAATATCTCCCAGTCTCTTGGCGATTACGGCTCGGTGTACGTGTCGGGCAGCCAGCAAAATTACTGGGGCACCAGCGAATCCAACGTCTGGTATCAGCTCGGCTACGCGGGCGGGGTGAAAGGGGTCAGCTACGCCTTATCCTGGTCGTGGAACAAGGCCGTCGGCATTGATGGAACCGACCGGATCGCCTCGTTCAACGTCTCCGTCCCGTTCAGCCTGTTCACCCGTCACGGCTACCGTCGCGATAACGCGATCGATCGGGCCTATGCCACGGCCTCTGCCAGCCGTAACAGCGACGGTGATACCAGTTGGCAGACCGGGATCAGCGGAACGCTGCTAAAAGATCGTAACCTGAACTACAGCGTTACGCAGGGCCACACCAGCAATAACGGTGCCAGCGGCAGCGCCAGCGCTAACTGGCAGGCAACGTACGGTACGCTGGGCGTGGGCTACAACTACACGCGGGATCAGCACGACCTCAACTGGCAGCTTTCCGGCGGCGTGGTAGGGCATTCAGACGGCATCACATTCAGTCAGCCGCTGGGCGATACCAACGTCTTGATCAAAGCGCCGGGCGCGTCAGGCGTGAGCGTCGAAAACCAGACCGGTGTCAAAACCGACTGGCGTGGCTATGCGGTGATGCCGTACGCCACGGTGTACCGTTACAACCGCGTGGCGCTCGACACTAACACCATGAGCAACAACACCGACATTGAAAATAACGTTTCCAGCGTCGTGCCGACGAACGGTGCGCTGGTGCGCGCCAGTTTTGACACCCGCATCGGCGTGCGCGCGTTGCTCACCGTTAAGCGTGATAACCAGCCTGTGCCGTTTGGGGCGGTGGTGCGTGAGACGCAGAGCGGCGTAACCAGCATGGTGGGAGATGACGGTCAGATTTACCTGAGCGGGCTGCCACTGAGCGGGGAGCTGCTGATTCAGTGGGGAGACGGGAAGCAGTCCCAGTGTCGTGCGCCCTACAGCCTGCCAGAACAGAGCCTGCAACAGGCGATCACACTTAAGGGGATCCGCTGTGAATAAAATCCATTATCTGGGGCTATCCCTGCTGGCATTTTTGCCGCTATCTCAGGCGTTCGCCACCGTCTGCGTCAATGAAAATGGCGTGCCGACGGAGGTGTATTACGACCTGACGGATAAATTCAACAGCTCCAATAACCAGGTGGGGCAGATTGTCACACTCAGCGAGAAGTCTCAGTGGGTGGGTGTTAACGCCGTCTGTCCTAAGGGAACGTCCGGGAACACCACCAAGCGCAGCTATGTTACCGATTTCCCGGTCACGGGCACCAGCGATGGCTACCAGTATCTGAAGCTTAACGACTATCTGGACGGAGCGATGAAAATCACCGACAGCTACGCTGGCACCTTCTATCCACCCAGAAAGTACATTCAGATGGGGAGCCATCCGAACGTGTCTAAAAACAAACCGTTTGGTGTACAGGATTCCAGCCTCGTCTTCCGGCTTAAGGTGACCCGACGCTTTATTAATATGGTGGTGATCCCCCGGGCGACCATGTTCCGGGTTTACGTCACCACGACCTCCTCGGATCCGCTCACCACGCCGGTTTATACCATCAGCTACAGCGGGACCATTCAGGTGCCTCAGAGCTGTGAAATTAATGCCGGGAATGTGGTGGAGTTCGATTTCGGAGACATCGGCGCCTCCCTGTTCAGTAAAGCGGGCATTGGGAATAAGCCGGAGGGGATCTCAGCGCAAAGCAAAACCATCGGCATAAAATGCACCAACGTCGAGGCGAACGCCATGCTCACGATGCGTGTTGAAGCGGAGAAGGTTTCAGGCAGTACGCTGGTTTCCGATAACGCGGATGTGGGTTTTGTGATTGCCAACAGTAATGGCGTGCCGCTGACGCCCAACAACCTGACCAGCAAAATCCCGTTCCGTCTGGACGACAGCGCTCAGGCACAGGTGGGGATCCGCGCGTGGCCCGTCAGCGTGACCGGTAAAAAACCTGCCGAGGGGCGTTTTACCTCTCGCGGCTATTTACGCGTCGACTACGACTAAGGAGCAGATATGCGAAACGGAATACGGTATTTAGCCGTCGCGCTCTTTGCGCTTTGCTCCCCTGCACACGCAGAGACGGCGCTTGGGGAAATTAACATTCAGCTCTACGGCAATATCGTGGATTTTACCTGCGTGGCGGAGGGGGACGACAGCAATAAAACCGTCACGCTCGGCACCTGGCCCACGAAACAGCTCCGCACAACGGGGAGCCGGACGCAGCCTGTGCCGTTCACCCTGAAGCTGACCGGATGCCCGCCGGGGGCAGCTTCGGTCACATTTACGGGGAAGATGGACGGGCATGATAACAGCCTGCTGGCGCTGAATGATGCCAGCGCGGCCAGCAACGTGGCCGTGGAGATCCTTGACCGGGATAAAACGCGCCTCGCGTTGCAGCAGGCCAGCCAGACGGTGGCGGTGGATGCGCAGGGAAATGCAGAACTGTCGTTTTATGCCAATTATATCGCCACGGCGGATAATCCGCAGCCGGGCCGGGCTGACGCCGATGCAACGTTCATGATCAATTATAATTAATCGTATCCACTCTCCCTGTGACGATTATATGTTGCAGGGAGAGAGAGGGATTACAGTAATTCGTGCGCTTTCGCGTAATCAATTAATTCAACGATACTTTGCACGCCCAGCTTGGAAAAGATATTAGACTTATGGGCACTAATTGTTTTGTTGCTAAGTAATAATTGATCCGCAATCTCCTTATTAGATAATCCGTTCGCCAGATATCTCAGAACCGTCACTTCACGATTCGATAATGGCATATCCACAGCGGCGCCCGTCCGCGACCCCAGATGGTTTATAAAACTTAATGTTTCTGAAGGGAAGAAAGAATAGCCCGTCAGTATCATTTCCACCGCGTTATAAATTTCCCCCAGATCTTTTCGCTTACTGACAAAACCATTTGCCCCGGCGCGGATGGCGCGTCCTGCGTAGAAGGCTTCAGATTTTGAAGAGAGGAAAAGAACCTTAATGTCTTTATTTAAGTTCCTGATTCTTTTCAGTAATACGAACCCATCCGTGCCCGTCATTTCAATATCGAGAATGACCAGGTCAATGGGGTGGTTGCGTATACAGTCAAGCACTTCGTGGCTGTCGCCTGACTTCAGTTTGACCTGGATGTTTTTATTTTTCTGTAGCAGGACTTCTATCGACATTCTGACGATAGGGTGTTCGTCCATAATGATAACGGATGCCGGTTTCATTTTTTATGCCTCAGATTGTTAAAAGCGTTATGCTGAGTTTTGTTAAAACTCTCGAAAAGCCGGAAGGATAATTGCGCAGATCCTTGTACGGTAAATGTCCCTGGGAAGAGCGAAAGCATCCTTGTTTACGTAGTGGTGATATCAATGCCTCAGCGCAGTTATCTCATAAGGCTGGTTATGGCAAAATGATTTTTCTTATTCGCGTGTCAAACACGTCTTATTATACCGTTTAAGTATTGTCCGAAAAGCCTGTAAATTAATATCCATATATTGCTGATTATTATGTTCTGGATCTGAATCACTAACTTTTTAAAATTAGCAAAAATGTCCTGATATTGCATTTACCACACACTTTCATCTTTATGTAATAACAAAAAATAAACGATTTTACTGTATGTTAAATGAATGTTAACAGTGAGCGGGCTGTGACAACCAGCATCCCGCCTGCCCGCCATCCCTGAAATCCGCCATTTCGTGCGTCATCTCTCTGTTTCAAACGTCTCCTGGCAAATTGCCGTTCCCAACAACAGAACAGCACTATCTGCTGTTTTCTTCACCTCTCATCGCATTCTTTTACAGGTAAATCGCTTGTTTTTACACCATTATCATCCTGTTAACGGAAGCGCCAGAACCTTAACGCATGGATAAAATCACTCTCGTTGAGCGTACCAGCAGCATTTCGCATGGTTTAAGGCCAGGAATTAGGAATAGTTATAAAATCGAAAGTTTTGTTAAAAAACACAAAAATTTAACATGTTTCCTAAGTAATTTCCTAAAGGTCTTTAGGAATTAAGAAGTTACTGAATACGTTAATACGTGAAATCTGAGAGGTTGTTGAGAAGATGTAGCAACTCATGACGATGATTCAGTCCAAGTTTCGCCAGGATGCAGCTGAGACGGTAAATAATGCGGCTATATGGGCGGTTCTGTAACTGCGCGATCTGACGCAAGGAGCTACCCTGTGACAGCGCCTGTAAGATCGGCCATTCATCCCGTGAAAACCACTCTTTGCGGTTGCCGGCGGGTGCCGGTGCTTCCAGCAAGGTTTGTTGCATAGCCAACGCCGTAAGCTGGCGTTCAAGCACATGAAAAGGGCCAGCCGCTTTACAAAACAGGCGAGCATCATAATCATCGGCGCGGACGAGCAGGTAGGGTGTCAGGTAGGGGGCGAACAGGCTGTGGCGGCGTAATCGGTCCAGCAGGTCAATGAGCGGCGAGGCGCGGCTTTCAATGTCAACTACCAGACGCGATGAAGGCCAGTGATTTAAATCACTGAGAGCGGCATCAAGCGTGGAATAGTCGCAGCAATTGCTCAGGGGCGACTGCCCGCTCAGAAAACCGGAACGGAAATAATTATCCTGTGTGACCAGAATGATAAAGGGAGCATCGGTTTTGCGGGTCTGGTTGATTGACTGGCTCAAATATTCGAGACGATCAAAAAATGGGAGAGCAAAAGGCGAGTGCGTAGAACCCAGTGAATCACTTCCTGTCCGACGACGCCGGTAACGGCGTACTGTCATTCGCATAGCTTCCCTCTTGGCGATGACCGTTCAGTCCTCCTGCCATCTCCAGGATGGCCAATAATATCCCTGACCGAAGCGCGCGCCAGCATGAAGCGCGCATGTACGGTCCCGTTCTGTTTCAATGCCTTCAATAAGCACATTCGCAGCAATTTTTGAACAAAGGGTGACCAGCTGTGTCAGCGCCGGCGTTTCACGTAAACGCCAGAAAGCGATCTTATCGATTTTTATTCCGCATAACGGCAGGCGACAGGATAAAAATGCTTGCCCTGACGCTTCATCAATATCATCCAGCCAGATCCGGTGTCCCCGCGCGGTCAACTGCTGAAGCGCACAACTCACCCTCTGACGTACCGGGTCTGAGAGTGAAAAGAACGAGGCAGGTTCCACGAGTTCAATGTTCAGCGGTGGGTTGTTAAGTTGCAGTAAACGCTGGAACATTTCCGGTATGGTCAGAACGGTTATCGGCAAATTTATGAAAAGGTTGTCACAAGGGAAGGGGTTTTTTAACGCGGCGATCTGTGCTTCCAGCAACACAAGCGCCCGGGTGGCTGACCAGTCCTGGAAAAAGCTTTCGCTTTGCTGATGCGGCGACAGCACGCTGAGCACTTCGGCTCCCACCGCGCGTGAAGAGGAGAGGGCGACAATAGGTTCAAGCTTAATGCCTGTAATGTCGTGTGAGATGTGCTGCACGCACGCGGGAAAACCTGTCTGCTCTGGCGCTGTCACTCCGTCGTCCTGTTCACTTCCAGCCTCCAGGCGGCCGGGATACCGCAGGACAGTGTGAAGGTGAAGTAAACAGGAAAACAGCAGGCGTTACTTAAAAGCGGCTAAGCCTTTTCGCAGCCCGTAAAAGAGGGATAAATGTTGAAAAAACAGCCGTATTTACAATCAGCTAGTCATTATCGCCAGAGAAGGCGGAAAAGGCATTGACTCACTACGCATTGACCGTATAATTCCAGGCGTTTCACCACCGCGAAGTACACTCTTCTCCGTGCGCCCTTAGCTCAGTTGGATAGAGCAACGGCCTTCTAAGCCGTAGGTCGTAGGTTCGAATCCTACAGGGCGTGCCATTTAAAAACAGGCGCTTACGCCAGTTTCAAGCCAGCCTGATTTTCTTCATGAAACACCCATCGCGAAAGTAGCGTTAACGCACATTTTTCACAGCACAATTGACTGTTATAACAGTATTTTTCTTACGCTGTGGCAATTTTGTTATTCCTCTACCATGCTCATATCACCTCACTCTCACTCGTGGGGCTTTTTGTAGTTGCTGATTAATCTCAAGGAAAAAGGTTATGAAAAAAACGACTGCTATTTTGATGGGCGCTGCATTTCTGTTTACCACCAATACCTTTGCGGCTGAACTGCTGACGAAAAACGAGTTTGAGAAAGTTGAGTCTCAGTATGAAAAAATCGGTACCGTGAGCACGGCTAACGAAGTCTCTGTCGACGATGCGAAAAAAGAGCTGGTCGAAAAGGCCGATAAAGAAGGTGCTGATGTACTGGTGCTGACTTCCGGTAATACAAACAACAAAATTCACGGCACCGCCGATATTTACAAGAAAAAATAATACCTTAGTAACCACCCCTGTTTCGGGGTGGTTGCGCGCCCTACCTCCCTCCCAACATTGTTTCTTGCCGCTTCTCGCTCAGAGAGGCCGTTGACACTTGATTACGTATACATAATGCGTATAGTTCTCATTTGCATTTCTTTTAATAACTTTTAAGGCCCGACAACGGGTCATTTTTGCGCGCACGTTAAGAGCTCATTATGAACAACACCACAATGCACAAAACGCTGCTGGCGATTGCCATCGGCGCGGTAACCCACTCCGCTTTTGCGGCGGATGAGAAAAAAGAGGACACCATCGTCGTCCAGTCCACGGCGGGGAGTGATTTCAAACCCGGCGGCGACCAGCTGGTGCCCGCCTTCCTTGACGGGCAGGTGGCGAACGGCGGGCGCATGGGTATGCTCGGTCAGCAGAACGCCATGGACGTGCCGTTCAACATCATCAGCTACACCTCGAAGCTGGTGGAAGATCAGCAGGCAAAAACCATTGCTGACGTGGTTGCCAACGACGCGGGCGTGCAGTTCGTTCAGGGTTACGGCAACAGCGCGGAAACCTTCCGTATTCGCGGCCTGAAGTTTGACGGCGACGATATGACCTTTGGCGGATTGTCCGGGGTGCTGCCGCGTCAGGTGGTGGATGCCCAGATGGTCGACCGCATCGAGATCTTCAAAGGGGCCAACTCCCTGATGAACGGCGCCGCAAGCTCGGGCGTGGGCGGGATGATCAACCTTGAGCCAAAACACGCGGGCGACACCCCGCAAGCGAAAGTGGGTGTGGACTACACCTCGGATTCCCAGATTGGCACCACGCTGGATGCGGGCCGCCGCTTTGGCGATAATGACCAGTTTGGCGCGCGGGTGAACCTTGTGCATCGTGAAGGCGAAACCGGCGTGCCGAACGACCGCCGCCGCACCACGCTGCTTTCTACTGGTCTGGATTACAAAGGCGACCGTTTCCGCACCTCGCTGGACCTGGGCTACCAGAAAAAAACCTTCCACGGCAGCCCGACCAGCGTCAACATCTCGGCGGTGGATTTTGTGCCTGAACCGCCGAAGAACGATCGCAACTTCTCGCAGAAGTGGGCCTACAGCGATATCGAAAACGAGTTCGGGATGTGGCGCAGCGAGTATGACATCACCGATAGCTGGACGGCGTATACCGGTCTCGGCGCGCAGCACGCGCACGAAGAAGGGATCTACAGCGCGCCGAAGCTCCTCGATAAGAGCGGTAATGCGGTGGTCAGCCGTCTTGATACCAACCGCATCAGCGATTCTGTCAGCGGCATGGCGGGCATTCGCGGTAACTTCACTACCGGATTCGTCTCGCACAAGGTCAATGTTGGCTATTCGGCGATGACCAAAAACGAAAAGATCGCGTGGAAAATGTCGGCGACGAAGGATAATCCGACCACCAACATCTACCACAACACCGGCGTCGATATGCCGGACAGCTCCAACCTCAACGGCTCAGGCGGCAAATACAGCGATCCGCTGACCAGCGGGCGCACCCGCACGCAGGGTTGGCTGCTGAGCGATACCCTGGGCGTGCTGGACGACAAGCTGCTGTTCACCGCAGGCGCGCGGCATCAGAAAGTGGTGATTCGCGGGTACAACAAAATCACCGGTGCGGAAAACGACGCGGACGGTTTCGACGGCAGCCGCTGGATGCCCACCTACGGCGTAGTCTATAAACCGTGGGAGGAAATTTCCCTCTACGCCAACCACACCGAAGCGTTACAGCCCGGTGAAACCGCGCCTCGCTCAGCAAACAACTACGGCCAGAGCACCGGTATCGTTCACTCTAAGCAGAACGAAGTGGGCGTAAAGGCGGACTTTGGCCGCGTGGGCGGCTCCCTGGCGCTGTTTGAGATCAAAATGCCGTCGGCGATCCTTGACGACAGCGGTCACTATGGTCTGGATGCAGAACAGCGTAACCGCGGCGTGGAGCTGAACGTCTTCGGCGAGCCCATGCTCGGGATGCGTCTGAACGCCAGCGCCACCTGGTTGCAGGCCGAGCTGACCAAAACCAAAAACGGCGTCAATCAGGGCAACGATGCGATCGGTATTCCGAGCTTCTACGCCGTGCTGGGCGCAGAGTACGATATCAAGCCGATTGAAGGCCTGACGGCGACCGCGCGCGTTAACCACTCCGGCACGCAGTATGCCGATCTTGCGAACAGCAAAAAGCTGGACAGCTACACCACGCTGGATCTGGGCATGCGCTATCGCTTCGCGGTGAACCACAATGAAAATCAGATGACCGTACGGGCAGGTATCGACAACGTGACCAACGAGAACTACTGGTCAAGCGTGGACGATTCCGGTACTTACATTACTCAGGGCGAGCCGCGTACCTTTAAAGTCTCGGTTGGCTACGAGTTCTAAGCGTTCCACCTCGTTATCCGGGGCAGGGACGCCCCAATCCCTTCGTTGTCGTGTTATAAAATTGTAATAAAAGCTTCTTACACTGGTCGCCACAACCTTACCTCTTGGCCAATGACAGGAAGCCGCTATGGGCAGACCCCTCAAATCCGTATTTAAAAAAGAACATCGCGACGATATCAGTAACCGCAGCGCTAACCCGGTATTCTCCGAGGTTGCAGAAGTGTTCCTCTCGCGCCGCCGTTTTCTCCAGATGGGGGCCGTAGCGGGGGCTGCCGTATCATTCCCGTATCTGATCACACCCGAAAATGCGATTGCCGCGGTATCGAAGCCTTCCGCGCTGGCAAAAGCGGTTTCCCTGGGCTTTACCAGCATCGACGTCTCTACGGAAGACACGGTCAGGGTGCCGGAAGGTTATATCGCCCGCCCGTTCTATCGCTGGGGCGATCCGACGGGGATCAAAGACAACATGCCGGCCTTTAAGCCGGACGCCAGCAATACCACAGACGAACAGGCTGTGCAGGCGGGCATGCACCACGACGGCATGGCGTGGTTTAGCCTGCCGCAGGGGGCGCAAAACCCGGAGCATGGCCTGCTGGCGCTGAACCATGAGTACATCGACAACGGAATGCTGTTTACCGACGGTACGGCGAACTGGAGTCTCGACAAGGCCCGCAAGGGGCAGAACGCGATGGGCGTGTCGGTGGTGGAAGTGAAAAAAACGGGCAGCGGCTGGGAGGTAGTGCGTCCGTCTTCCTTCGCCCGGCGTATTACCGTCAATACGCCGATGCAGCTTACCGGCCCGGCGCGGCATCAGGATTTAATGAAAACCGCCGCCGACCCGCAGGGGGAACGCGTTCTGGGCACCATGCAGAACTGCGCCAACGGCCACACGCCGTGGGGCACCTATCTCACCTGCGAGGAGAACTGGTCGGACATTTTTGTCAAAAAAGCCGATCTCAACCCGCTGGAAAAACGCTACGGCATCAGCGACAGCGATGAATCGTACCGCTGGAACGAGGTGGATGAGCGGTTCAGCGTTGATAAAACCCCTAACGAACCCAACCGTTTCGGCTGGGTGGTGGAGATCGATCCCTACAACCCGACCTCCACCCCGCGCAAGCACACCGCGCTCGGCCGCTTCAAGCATGAGGGGGCCGCCGTCACGCTCGCCGCCGATAATCGCGTGGTGGTCTACATGGGCGACGACCAGAAGTTTGAGTACATCTATAAGTTTGTCTCGGATAAAAAATACGATCCCGCGAACCGGGAAGCCAATATGCAGCTGCTGACGTCCGGCACGCTGTACGTCGCCAGGTTCAACGAGGACGGCAGCGGCGACTGGCTGCCGCTGATCTTCGGGCAAAATGGCCTGGATAAAAGCAACGGTTTTGCAAGCCAGGGCGATCTGCTGATTAAAACCCGTCTGGCGGCCGACGTGGTGGGGGCGACGAAAATGGATCGCCCGGAGTGGATAGCCGTCGATCCGCACGCCAGCGGCAGCGTCTACTGTACGCTCACCAACAACAGCGATCGCGGTAAAGAGGGCAAGGCGCCGGTGGATGCCGCCAACCCGCGCGCTAATAACGTGTTTGGTCACATCATGCACTGGCACGAAGAGGGTGCCGATCCTGCCGCCGCACGCTTTAAGTGGGATATTCTGGTCATGGCCGGGCGCACCGACGGCGACGATCCCAAAGCCAAAGGCTCGATGCAGGGCGCGGCATTTGGCAGCCCGGATGGGTTGTCGTTCGATCACCAGGGCGTGCTGTGGATCCAGACCGACGTTTCCTCCAGCACCATCAATAAGAAAGCGTACGAGGGGATGGGCAATAACCAGATGGTGGCCACCATTCCGGGCACCAACGAGTATCGCCGTTTCCTGACCGGGCCGCGCGGGTGCGAAATCACCGGCATTGCGTTTACGCCGGACAACCGCACGCTGTTTATCAACATTCAGCATCCGGGGGAGGGCGGGGATGATATTACCGACCCGGCCAATCCGCGCGCTGTTTCCAACTGGCCAGACGCCAGCCCGAACGGGCGTCCGCGATCGTCAACGGTGGTGATTACCAAAGCGGACGGCGGGATCATCGGGTCGTGACGTTTATCCGCCGGGCGCATGCGCTGGCCCGGCGTTAAGCTTGCTACCACCAGCATGAAGTGTTAAAACGTGCCCCTTCTAAAAAAGAGACAGGGGTAGGGCGTGAAAGACGCGTCATCCGCTTCAGGCCATGGTAGCGCTGAAGCTTCGTCGGATCAGAGTCCGACGCTGCAACGTGGTTTGCAAAATCGACATATTCAGTTAATTGCCCTTGGCGGCGCGATCGGTACCGGGCTGTTTCTCGGCATCGGCCCCGCTATACAGATGGCTGGCCCGGCGGTTCTGCTGGGTTACGGTATCGCCGGGATTATCGCCTTCCTGATCATGCGCCAGCTCGGCGAGATGGTCGTTGAAGAGCCGGTGTCCGGCTCCTTCGCACACTTTGCCTATAAATACTGGGGGCCGTTCGCAGGTTTCCTCTCCGGCTGGAACTACTGGGTGATGTTCGTGCTGGTCGGGATGGCCGAGCTGACCGCCGCCGGCATCTATATGCAGTACTGGCTCCCGGACGTGCCAACGTGGATTTGGGCCGCGGCCTTCTTCATCATCATTAACGCCGTTAACCTCGTCAACGTGCGCCTGTATGGTGAAACCGAGTTCTGGTTTGCGCTGATCAAGGTACTGGCAATTATCGGCATGATCGGCTTTGGCCTGTGGCTGCTGTTCTCCGGCCACGGCGGCGAGCGCGCCACGATCGATAACCTGTGGCAGCACGGCGGCTTCCTGGCGACTGGATGGAAAGGGCTGATCCTCTCGCTGGCGGTCATTATGTTCTCCTTCGGCGGGCTGGAGCTGATTGGCATCACCGCGGCTGAAGCGCGCGATCCGCACAAAAGCATCCCGAAAGCGGTTAACCAGGTGGTGTACCGTATCCTGCTGTTCTATATCGGCTCGCTGGTGGTGCTGCTGGCGCTCTACCCGTGGGTGGAAGTGAAGTCAGACAGCAGCCCGTTCGTGATGATTTTCCACGATCTGAACAGCAACGTGGTGGCTTCTGCGCTGAACTTCGTCATTCTGGTGGCGTCGCTGTCGGTCTATAACAGCGGCGTTTACTCCAACAGCCGCATGCTGTTTGGTCTCTCCGTGCAGGGTAACGCGCCGAAATTCCTCACCCGCGTCAGCCGTCGCGGCGTGCCGGTGAACTCGCTGTTCCTTTCCGGGGCGATTACCTCGCTGGTGGTGCTGATCAACTATCTGCTGCCGAAAGAGGCCTTCGGCCTGCTGATGGCGCTGGTTGTCGCTACGCTGCTGCTGAACTGGATCATGATCTGCCTCGCGCACCTGCGATTCCGCGCCGCGATGCGCCGCAAGGGGCGCGAAACGCAGTTCAAGGCGCTGCTTTACCCGGCGGGGAACTACCTCTGTATCGCGTTCCTGGCGTTGATTCTGGTGCTGATGTGCACCATGGATGAGATGCGCCTCTCGGCGATGCTGCTGCCGGTGTGGGTGGTGTTCCTGTTTATCGCGTTTAAGCTCTCACGTAAAAAGTAGCCCGTTTTTCTCCCTCTCCCTGTGGGAGAGGGCCGGAGTGAGGGCAACAGACCGCACCAAACCAGACCGCACCTGCCTTCACGCCCGGTGGCGCTGCGCTTACCGGGCCTACAAAACACTGCTTCATCTTTATCGTGACCCCCCTCCCAAATCTGTTTCGATCCACAGGATCTTTGTTTTGTAATCGATTACTTTTTCATTTGAATTGATTTGTAATCGATTACTTTTTTCCGGGTGAGGCTTATCATGGTGTCAACTGAAAGTAGTGAAAAGACGATAGCGCAGCACTGGCTGCTGGTGTCGCGGCTGTCGCTGATGATGTTTCTGCAGTTTTTTATCTGGGGTAGCTGGTCGGTTACGCTAGGCCTGGTGATGACCCAGCACAACATGTCTTTGCTGATTGGCGATGCGTTCTCCGCCGGGCCTATCGCTTCCATTCTCTCGCCGTTCGTGCTCGGCATGCTGGTGGACCGCTTCTTCGCCTCGCAGAAGGTGATGGCGGTGATGCACCTGGCGGGCGCGGCGATCCTCTGGTTCGTGCCGGGGGCGCTGATTGCCGAGAACGGCGCGCTGCTGATTGGCCTGCTGTTTGGCTACACGCTCTGCTACATGCCGACGCTGGCGCTGACCAACAACATCGCGTTTCACAGCCTGGCAAACGTGGATAAAACCTTCCCGGTGGTGCGCGTGTTCGGCACCATCGGCTGGATCGTGGCGGGCATTTTCATCGGCGTGACCGGCGTGGCGTCCAGCGTGACCATTTTCCAGGTG